>NZ_DAINST010000016.1:0-17162 GCF_036741115.1 Dietzia sp. | reverse complement strand
GGCGGCGGCGTCCCGGGAGGGATCGACACGAAGGGCGAGCCGACTTCGGCGGCGCTGCACGCGGACAGCGCGAGCGCCGCGCCCAACGCGGCGAACGCGGAGACGCGGCGCGCGGCACCGCCGCGGGCTCGCCGCTGGTGGGGGCTCTTCTCGGGGGTCTCCATTCGGAGGCTCATGAGGCTAGACATCGCCGACCATTGTGCCGATCCAACCTATGTGGACGCTAAATCGACTCTGCGGTTTCGGCCGAGGACCCCGGCCGATCAAGTGCCGCTCGCCACAGTTCCGCCGCGAACGGCGCCTCCGCGCCCTGATCGGCGCCGATCTCCTGCGCCGCCGCCTCGACGCGCCGCGCAAAGCGGCGGATGGCCTGGCGGTGGGCGTTCTCCGAGCCCTCGCTCGGGTCCTCTCCCGGCTCGCTCCCGTCACCCTGCCCATATCCCATGACGGCGGGCGCCACGATTTCCCGGGGCACGCACTCGGCCGGGACCCCCGCCTTGCGGCAGCGGGCGAGGACCTTGTCGCCGAGAGCCAGCGCCGGCAGCCCCCAGGCGATGCCGTCGAAGACGCCGCGGCGCCCCTCCGCCGCCTTCGCGGCCTCCCACACCCTGTCCTGCTCCTCGGCGTCCATCTGCGGAGGTCCGTCCTCGAACCAGTAGGGGGCGCGGCGGCGGAGCTTGTCGAGCATCGCCGTGGCCACGTCGTCGACGTCGAAGGGATCTGACGGGTCCTCGGCGGCGATCGCCGAGTGGAAGAGGACCTGCAGCAGCAGGTCCCCGAGCTCGGAGCGCAGCTCGGCCCTGTCGCCGTCGGCGATGGCGTCGGCGAGTTCCCAGGACTCCTCGATCAGGTACGGCACGAGCGAGGCGTGGGTCTGCGCCGACTCCCACTCGCCCTCCCTGCGGATCCGCGCGAAGAGGCGGGCGGCCTGCACAAGGGGGCCCGGATCGTCGGGGGAAGGGGTGGCGTCCGGCGTCATGCCTGGTGGGCCTTCTCCGCGACGACCCGCACCGAGCCCTCGGGCTCGCCCGCCATGGCCGTGAGGAAATCGGCGACGTACTGGAGCAGCTCGTCGTCCTTGGCCTCGGGCTCGCCGCCGGCGCCGGGGCGCGCGGAGGCGGACTTGGGCAGTGGGAGCTGGATGGTCCGCGACGTGGCCTTGTAGAGCGCCGACGGGTACAGGCGCTTGAGCCGCATCTGCTGCGAGTCGAGGAGGTCGAGCGGCGCGATGCGGATGCGGGAGCCGGCGAGCACCACATCGGAGACGCCGTGGCTCGCCGCGACGATCCGCAGCCGGGCGACCGAGGCGACGCGGCGCGCGGGCTCCGGCAGCGCGCCGTAGCGGTCGAAGAGCTCCTCGCACACGGCATCGACGGCGTCGAAATCCTGCGCCTGGGCGAGCTTGCGATACGCCTCGAGGCGGAGGCGCTCGGAGTCGACGTAGTCGGCGGGCAGATAGGCGTCGACGGGGAGGTCGATGCGCATCTCGCGGTTCTCGGGCTCGGCCTCGGGGGTCTCGCCGTCGGCGACGGCGCGGAACGCCTCGACGGCCTCCCCTACTAGACGGACGTAGAGGTCGAAGCCGACGCCCGCGATGTGCCCGGACTGCTCCCCGCCGAGCACGTTGCCGGCGCCGCGTTGCTCCAGGTCCTTCATCGCCACGGCCATGCCTGCGCCGAGGTCGTTGTTCTGGGCGATCACCGCGAGGCGGTCGTAGGAGGTCTCGGTGAGCGTGCGGTCCGGCGAGTAGAGGAAGTACGCGTAGCCGCGCTCGCGCGAGCGGCCGACGCGGCCGCGGAGCTGGTGCATCTGCGACAGGCCGAGGTTCTCGGCGCGGTCGACGATGAGCGTGTTCGCGTTCGAGATGTCGAGCCCGGTCTCTACAATTGTCGTGCACACGAGGACGTCGTATTCGCGGTTCCAGAAGCCGCCGACGGTCTGCTCGAGCTGCTCCTCGCTCATCTGCCCATGCGCCACCGCGATGCGCGCCTCGGGGACGAGATCGCGCAGGTGGGCGGCGGTCGCGTCGATCGAGGACACGCGGTTGTGGACGAAGAACACCTGCCCCTCGCGCAGCAGCTCGCGGCGGATCGCGGCGGCGACCTGCTTGTCCGAGTACGCGCCCACGTAGGTGAGCACTGGCAGCCGGTCCTGCGGCGGCGTGAGGATCTGCGACATCTCGCGGATCCCGGCGAGCGACATCTCGAGGGTGCGCGGGATCGGGGTCGCGGACATCGTGAGCACGTCGACCGCGTTGCGCAGGGCCTTGATGTGCTCCTTGTGCTCGACGCCGAAGCGCTGCTCCTCGTCGACGATCACGAGGCCGAGCTGCTTCCAGCGCACGCCCGTGGCGAGGAGCCGGTGCGTGCCGATGACGATGTCGACCTTCCCGTCGGCGAGGCCCGCGAGGGTCTGCTTCGCCTCGGCGTCGCTGGTGAACCGCGAGAGCCCCTTGACCGTGACCGGGTAGCCGGCCATGCGCTCGGCGAAGGTCTGCAGGTGCTGCTGCGCGAGCAGGGTCGTGGGCACGAGGACCGCGACCTGCTTGCCGTCCTGGACGGCCTTGAACGCGGCGCGCACCGCGACCTCTGTCTTGCCGTAGCCGACATCGCCGACGATGACCCGGTCCATGGGGACCGGCTTCTCCATATCGGACTTGACGTCCTCGATGGCCGTCATCTGATCGATGGTCTCGGTGTAGGGGAAACCCTCCTCCATCTCCACCTGCCACGGGGTGTCCGGGGAGAAGGCGTGGCCCGGCGCGGCCTGCCGCTTGGCGTACAGGGCGACGAGCTCGGTGGCGATCTCGCGGACCGCCTTGCGCGCCTTGCGCTTGGTGTTCTGCCAGTCGGCGCCGCCCATCTTCGACAGCGTGGGCGCCTCCCCGCCGACGTAGCGGGAGAGCTGGCCGAGCTGCTCCATGGGCACGAAGAGCCGGTCCGGCGGGGCGCCGCGCTTGCTCGCCGCGTACTCGATGACGAGGTATTCCCGCCGGCCCGAGCCGTTCTTGCCGCGGGTTGTCCGCTCGATCATCTCCACGAAGCGGCCGATGCCGTGCTGCTCGTGCACCACGAGGTCGCCGGAGGCGAGGGCGAGCGGATCGACCTGGTTCCTGCGCTTGGCGTGCTTGGTCTTGCCGCCCGAGCGCCCGGCGACGCGATTGCCGGAGAGCTCCGATTCGCACAAAAGCACGAAGCGGCCGGCGGCCCCTTCCGTCGCGTCCAGCGCGAAGCCGTCGATGAGCGGCCCGACGAGCACCGCGAGGTGCCCCGCGGGGAGCTCGGCCCCGGCCTCGACCACGCTCGCGGCGAGCTCGGACTCGTGCGCCCGCTCGACGAGGCGGGTGGCCGAGCCCTTGGAATTTGTGACGGCGACGTACGTGTCGCCCGCGCCCACGGCCTTGCGGGCCTCGGCGAAGAACTCCTCGAACGCCGCCTCCTTGCCGCGGGGCGCGGGCGGATCCGCGGACTCGATCTCCACGAGCTCGCCCGCGTCCTCGTCGGCGAGGAAGCCCTTGGGCACGAGCTGCCACCACGACAGCTCCTCGGCGAGCGACTGCTCGCGGACCTCGGAGAACGTGAGGTAGCCGGAGCCCGAGAGGTCGAGCGAATTCGAGTCGATCGGGGCATCCGAACCCATGGTCGCCGCGGTCCACGAGGCCTCGAGGAACTCGCGGCCTGCCGCGGCGAGGTCCCCGGCGCGCCTGCGCACCTTGTCCGGATCGCAGACCACCACGCGGGTCCCGGGGCGCATGAGCAGCGGCAGGATCCGCTGCTCGTCCGGCTCGAGCACGGAGGCCAGCGCCTCCATCCCGTCCTTCGGCACGCCGGCGGCGAGGGAGTCGAGGAGCTCGCGCAGCGTGGGATTCTCCGGGTGCGCGGCGGCAAGCTCCGCCGCGCGGGCGCGGACCTCCGGCGTCAAAAGTGTTTCTCTACATGGGTAGAGGTCGATGCCCTCGAGGGAGCCTTCGGCCAGCGAGCGCTGGTCGGCGACGAGGAACTCGCGGATGGAGACCACTTCGTCATCATCGAATTCGATGCGGACCGGGTAGTCGTGGGTCGTGGGGAACACGTCGACGATGCCGCCGCGCACGGCCATATCGCCGCGCCGCGAGACCATGTCCTCGCGCGAGTAGGCGAAGACGCCGAGCTGCTCGACGAGCTCCGTGGGATCCGCAGTGGCGCCGACGCGCAGCTCGATGGGCAGGCGCCGCGCCGCGACGGGAGAGACCGGCTGGATGACGGCGCGCACCGACGCCACCACGACCCGCGTGGATTCGCCGCCCCGCGGCCCCGCGACCATCTCGTGCAGCACCTCGAGGCGGCGGCCGACGGTCTCCTTGCCCGGCGACAGGCGCTCGTGCGGCAGCGTCTCCCAGCTGGGAAATTGCGCGACGCTGTGCGCGGTGAGCGCGCCCACCGCGCCGGCGAGCTCCTCGGCCTCCCGCTCCGTGGCTGTGACGACGAGCAGCGGATCCTTCTCGGCGAGCTCCCCCACGACGAACGGACGCAGCGCATCGGCCGCCCGGAGCGTCGCCCGATCGGCGCCGGCGCTTTCGCGAATGCGCGCGCCCGCGGGCCGGGAGGTGAACTCCTCGAAGAGCGGGCGCAGCGAGGCCGCGCCGCCCAATTCCTCTGCCACTACTGCTTCTCCCTCATGCGCCAATCCGCGCACCGATCCCCATGACCAAACACTCCAAGTGTAGGTCGGACCCCCGACACTTCCGGTTCCGCCCGCGACAGGGGCTCAGAGATCGAGTTCGCCCTGAGTCCCCGGCGAGTCCCAGCCGCCGATCGGCGGTGCTCCGAGACCTCGTTGACCTCGTTCTGCAGAGGCACGGTCGTGGTCGGGGTGCCCACGAGGTAGTCGTAGAGCCCCGCGCCGACGGGCACCTCGAGGTTGAGGTCCATGGTGACGACGTCGAGCGGCTTGCCCTTGCCACCGGGCATCGTCGTCTGTTCCGGGTTCGAGGCCTCCGCCTGTCCGAGGTAGTAGAAATCGGAACCCTCGCCGTCGTCCTTCTTGGCAAAGAGGTAGAGCGGAACCGTGTTGTCCACGATCGCCGCGACCTCTGCGCTCTTCAGCGTCCGTGAGCTGCGCGTGAACCACCGGAGCGTCGACTCGGAGCGGAAGGAATCCTCGTACAGCGTGCTCGCCGAGACGTCCTCGTGCTTGTGATAAGTGACGAAGATCGGGCAGGTCTCGGAGTAGGAGTCGACCTTGTACCCGTAAATCGTGCCCTGCTGGTTGCTCTTCCAGTTGAGGAGGCGGCACACGTCCTTGCGGGAGTACTTCTTCCCGATCTCCAGGTCTTTCGCCCACACGTATCGGTGGCGTGCGAGGAAGAGCCCGGTGTCGAGGCAGTCGCGCACGCGCTCCTCGAGCGTGCCGCTCGAGCCGAGGAGCGAGCGGAATTCGGCGCCGAGCCGGATCTTTCCCTCCGACCAGTCCACGAGCGGGACGGTGTACCGCTTCCTCTCCACGCTGGTGAAGAACTCGAGGTCGAGTATCCGGCGGACGGACTCGAGCGTGGGTTCGTCGTGCGCAAGCTCCTCGGCGGCGAACAGCGCCGCCGCGTCGTCCTCCGGCAGCTCGCCGGAGTCGGCGTCGAGGAGAGCCTTAAGGAGCAGGAGTTCGTGCGGCCGCTTCCCGTTGAGCACCTCGCCGGAGAGGAGGTCGAGGACAGCGCTGTCCTCCTTGCTCGGCTTCGACATCTCGGAGTCGAAGACGTTGAGAAGGGTCCAGTAGTTCCCCTTGGCCCTGGCGAGGACGACCGGGTCGACTACGTCCTGGAGGGCGTAGTCGAGAAGCGCAGGCGTCTCGCCCATCCGCGCCCGGAGCTCCTCGTAGACCTTCTTGAGGTTCCTGATGCTGTCGAGCTTCGCCGAGTCGAGAGCCCGGAAGATCCGCTCCTTCGAGATCTCGTCGAAGTTGACGCTCGACAGGCCGGCCAGGTTGCCGACGTCCTGGGCCTCGATCATCTGCCGCCGGATTGAGTCTTTGTTGAGGCTCTTGTCCCCGAACAGCGCGATCGGCACGAGGAAGTTGCTCTCGTAGTTGCCGATGAAATCGATGACGACGAGGTAGTCCTTGCCCTTGCTCTTTCGCAGGCCACGACCGAGCTGCTGCGTGAACACGATGGCCGAGGTGGTCTGGCGGAGCATGACGATCTGGTTGATCGAGCGGATGTCGACGCCCTCGTTGAAGATGTCGACGGTGAGGATGTAGTCGAGCTCGCCCCGCTGGAGCTTCGCGACGATCTCCGCCCGCTCCGCGATCGAATCGGCGCCCGAGAGCGCCCTGGTCCGCAGCTTGTGCCCGTGCACCTCGCGCTCGTTGAGCGCCTGCGAGAGCCGCGCCGCCTCCTCGTTTCTACTACAGAAGAAGAGCCCGCGGACCGGGGTTCCTGCGTGCCCGTAGCGCTCGATCGTGGCGACGATGTGGTCGACGCGCTCCGGGGCAAGCAGTGCCGCGAGATTGGACGACGAGCCGATGGCGCTCGCCCCGGACCCGACGTCCGCGATCCCGTAGTAATGGAACGGCGCGAGCATCCCGGCCTCGAGCGCCTGCTGGAGGCGGATCTCGTAGGCGACGTTGAAGTCGAAGAGCGCGAAGATATTGAAGTCGTCGGTGCGCTCCGGGGTCGCGGTGATCCCGAGCAGGAAGTCCGGCTGGAAGTGGTTGATGATGTCCAGGTGCATCTTCGCGCCTGCGCGGTGCACCTCGTCGACCAGCACGTAGTCGAAGAGATCGCGGGGGATTTCGGCGAGGGTCGCCGCCGAGCCGAGGGACTGCGGCGTGGCGAAGACGTACTTGCGGTCGAGCTCGCGCCGGCTCCCGACGAACTTCCCGATTTCGGATTCGTCGATGCCGAGCACGGCGATGAACTCCTCGATGGCGCGATCGAGGATCTGTTCGCGGTGCACCACGAACAGCATCTTCTTCGGCGCCACGGCCCGGACGTCGAGGGCGGCGAGGATGGTCTTGCCCGTGCCCGTCGCGGAGATCACCAGGGCGCGCGTCTTTCCCTCCGCTCGCAGTGCTGCGATCTGCGCGAGCGCCTCCGCCTGCATCGAGTTCGGGACGATCGAGCTTGATCCGCCGGCACTTGGGGAACCAGGCGCCGGAGCGCTCGTGTGGAACTGCGGCGGCGTGTAGTCCTTCGCGTAATCGTCGACCCACTCCTCGGTGAGCTCGAAGGACTCCGCGAGCTGCGCCTCGACCGCCGCGTCGAGCTGGTTGACGATGTCCCCGCCAGGCAGCGCGGAGAACCGCAGGTTCCACTCGTGGTTGAGCCTCAACGCCTTGGCCGTGAGGTTCGAGCTGCCCACGATGGCCGTCGTGCTCTCGTCCTGCCGGAAGAGGAAGCCCTTGGGGTGGAAGCCGCGGGGCGATTCGGGCACGACGCGCACGGTTATCCCGAGGTCGCGGAGGTTGAGGAGCTCGCGGAAGCTCTCGGGCGGGTTGAACCTCAGGTAGGTCGAGGTAATCACGGTTCCCGGCCCGTCGAAGTCCACGAACGCCTGCTTGAGCGAAGCGATCGCGTCGGGAGTGACGAAGGCTACGGAGAAGACGAACTCGCGGGAGCGGCGGAGCTCCTCGAGGATCGCCTTGTACATCGTGTCCGGAGGCACGTTGTAGACGAGCTTCGGGCTGTAGAGCTTCTCCGTGGAAACGCTCGCGTCGAGGAAGCCGAACTCGACGTCCCCGCGAATCCCTCCGCCAATCCCTCCGGGAGTCCCCACGCTCAACGCCCGGCGGGGCGGGAAACGTCGGCCGCGGCAGCAGCGTCGTCGGCCGCGATCTTCTCCACCGCCGGGATATCGGCGGGCGCCCACTCGAGGCTTCCCAGCTCGCCGGGATCGAGCCAGCGGATCTCGGAGTGCTCGCGCAGCCGCGGCGCGTCCCCGGCGAGCGTCGAGTAAAAGGTCGTCAGAGTCACGAAACCGAAATCGTATTCGTGGCGAGTGGATTCGACCTGCTCCTCCACCTCGACCACGCAGTCGAGCTCTTCGCGCATCTCCCGGGCGAGCGCGGCCCGCGGCGTCTCGCCGGCCTCGATCTTGCCGCCGGGAAACTCCCACATGCCGGGGAGCGACATGGTCTCGCTCCGGCGCGCGCAGAGGATTTTCCCGCCGTCCACGACGACCGCGCCGACGACGTTGATCTCTTTCTTCATAAGCTCCGCTCCCCATCGCGCACGGTTCCGTCGCCGTCAGCCTATATTCCTGCGCCGGCCCGCCGAAGGACTCGCCGGCACCGGCGCGTCAACCGTGCCCACCGCCCTGCCCCGGCCTCGCAGTCCCCCCGATTTCCTCGCAAATGATCGACAAACTAGACACGAACGGGTCTAATGTAAAGTTATGAACGTCACATCCCATGCCGCAGGGGGCACGGCCGGATCGACCCCCGATGCCCCGCTCGACCTCCTCATCGTGGGCGCGGGGATCTCCGGGATCGATCTCGCCCACCACGTTTCGGAGAATTTCCCCGGCTGGGAGTGGGAGATCCACGACGTGCACTCGGACCTCGGCGGCACGTGGCACACCTTCCGCTACCCCGGCATCCGCTCCGACTCGGACATGGCCACCTTCGGCTTCCCGTTCCGCGCGTGGCCGCACGCCTCGACGCTGGGCAAGGGCCCCGAGATCAAGGAGTACATTCGCGACACGGCGCGCGAGGCCGGGGCTCTCGAGCGCCTTCACTTCCGCTCCTGGATCGCCCGGATCGACTGGGACACCGGACGGGAACTCCATCGTGTGACGGCGCTCCGCGACACCTCCCCCGAGGGCGCGGAGCAGCGCGAGGAGCGCATCATCTGGGCGCGCCGCGTCCACCTGGGCGCCGGCTATTACCGCCACGAGGACGGTTACCGCCCGGTGTTTCCCGGCGAGGAGGATTTCGCCGGCGAGATCCTCCATCCTCAGCAGTGGCCGGAGGGCAAGGACTGCACCGGCAAGAAGGTCGTGGTCATCGGCTCCGGCGCCACGGCCGTGACCCTCGTGCCCGCCCTCGAATCCGAGGGAGTCGACGTCACCATGCTGCAGCGCACGCCCACCTACATCGGGCCGCTGCCCGAGAAGGACCGGATCAGCGCGGTGTGGAACGCCCTGCTCCCGGATCTCGCCGCGCACAAGGCCGCGCGCTTCTCGCACGGTGTCCGCGATATCGGACAGTTCGTGATCGCCCAGCGCGTGCCGTGGCTGTTCAAGGCCGTGCTGCGGCTCATGCAGCGCCGGTACGTCTCGGCCGAGGTCCTCGACGAGCACTTCTCCCCCGACTACCGGCCGTGGGACCAGCGCGTCTGCAAGGCCCCCGACGGCGACATCTTCCAGGCGATCGCGCGGGGCGCGAAGGTGGTCACCGACAAGATCGATCGGTTCACGCCCACCGGCATCCGGCTGCGCTCGGGCAAGGAGCTCGAGGCGGACATCATCGTCACGGCCACGGGGCTCGATCTGCAGGCGTTCGGCGGGGCACAGATCGCCATCGACGGCGAGGACGTCGACGTCACGAAGACGGTCGCCTACCGCGGGATGATGCTCGGCGGGATCCCCAACGTGAGCTTCACCATCGGCTACGTCAACGCGTCGTGGACGCTGCGCGCGGACATGGTCTCGCGCTACATGGTCAAGCTGTGGAAGACGGGAGTGCGCACGTACGTGCCCATCCCGCCGGTAGGGACGTTCGAGCGGCCGATGCTCGACCTCGACGCCGGCTACGTCCGCCGCGGCGCCGCGTACCTGCCGCGGCAGGGCGAGCACCACCCGTGGCGCTACGACCAGAACTACCTCCTCGAGATCCCGACGCTCGAGTTCGGCGACCAGCGGCGAGACATGGCGTTCGATGCCGATGTCGCCTCGCACCTCGCGCCCACCGCGCCGGCGCCGGAGCCGGGCGCCGTCGCACCGGCCCTCACCCCCGCGCACGACGTCCCGGCGTCGGCGCTCGCAGAAAGGCCCTGAACCACATGCAGCTCCCCTCCACCGTCGCCGCCGTACTCGGCCGCGACCGCGGCGAAGCGCGCGAACCGCGCACCGTGCTCATAACCGGCGCGGCCTCGGGCCTGGGGCTCGAGCTCGCGCGCGAGTTCCTCGCCGGCGGTGACCGCGTGATCTGCACCGACCTCTACCCGGAGGCACCCGCCGCCGTGCACTCCCTGGACGGGGACTGGACGTACCTGCAGCTCGACGTGACCTCGGACCTGGCCTGGGAGGCCGCGTCGCTCGCCGTCACAAAGCTGGACATCCTGGTGTGCAATGCCGGGATCGCCGTGGGCGGGCGGATCGACAAGACGTCGATGGATACGTGGCAGCACGCGATCGACATCAACCTGCTCGGCATCGTGCGCGGGTGCCGCACGTTCGTGCCGAAGCTGCCGCGCGGCGGGCAGGTCGTGATCACGGCGTCGGCGGCGGGGCTCATCCACGGCCCGTACATGAGCACCTACAACGCCACGAAGGCCGGCGCCGTGGCCATCGCCGAGACGCTCGACGCCGAACTGCGCCCGCGCGGGATCACCACGTCGGTGATCTGCCCGCAGTTCTTCCGCTCCGGGCTCGCCGATTCGCTGACCGGCGACGACGCGGACGCGGATTCGATGGCCCGCGTGTTGCTCGGGCGCACGCGGCTCACCTCCGAGCTGATCGCCAAGCGCGCGCACCGCGCGATCGCGGCGAAGCGGCTCGTGATCACGCCCGACGCCGCCGCCACGTTCCTGTGGTACTCGAAGCGCTACGCCCGGGTGCCGTATCTGCTCGGTGTCCGCGCCGTGGGCCGCGGCATCGAGCGGAAGAATGCGGAGGCGCAGGCGAACTCGCAGTAGCGGCCGTGGTGGGCCGTGGTGGGCCGTGCGCTCAGGCCCCTAGGATGGGGAGCGAATCCTGGCGAGATGGCCGCGTGTGGCGCGGCGGAACGGATCGAACATGGCGAGTGCGGCAAAGCACGAGGACGATGGCGTCGGCGGCGAGGCCGTAGACACGGTCGATGGCACGAACGTGTCGGCGGAGCCCGACGAGCGCGCGGGCATCTTCTCCCCGCGCACCATCGGCATCATCCTCACGATCGGCTCGATCGTCGGGATCGTGGCGGCGTTCGAGCTGACGCTCGACAAGATCCGCATCCTCGAGAACCCCGACTTCGTCCCGTCGTGCAACTTCTCGATCCTCGTGAGCTGCAAGTCCGTGATCTCCTCGGACCAGGGCCAGGCCTTCGGCTTCCCCAATCCGATCGTGGGGCTCATCGGCTTCGGGATCACCATCGCGATCGGCGTCGCGCTGCTCGCCGGCGTCCGCTTCCCGCGCTGGTACATGGTCGGCACGGTGCTCGGCCTGCTGTTCGGCATCGGCTGGGTGCAGTGGTTCGCGTACCAGACCATCTTCAACATCGGCTACCTGTGCCCGTGGTGCATGGCCGTGTGGACCGTGATGGCGCCGATGTTCTGGTACACGCTGCTGCACACGCTCGGCCGGTTCACCACCGCCGGCTGGGTCCGTGCCCTCCGGGCGTGGCACCTCATCCCGCTGGTGCTCTGGTACCTCCTCGTGATCGGCACGATCCTCGTCCACTTCTGGGACTTCTACTGGGCCGATTTCTTTACGCGCCTCTTCTCCTAGAACCTCTACCCCGCCCATGACGGCGGAGGCGCCCATCGCCCCGCCTGCCTGCTCTTTCCCGGTCCTCTGCGGCGGCGGGCCAAGTGGCCGCTCCAGCCGGAGATGTGCCACACTGATCGCGGACCACGGCGCTCGCCGCAGCCCATCGCGGCACCCGCCGGTCCGGCATTCCGCCGTGGTGTAATCGGCAACACTCCTGATTTTGGTTCAGGCGTTTCAGGTTCGAGTCCTGGCGGCGGAGCACTACGGCCTTTACGAAGGTCAGATGTTTTTTGCCACCGCTTCGGGCCTCAAACCTGGATGATGCCGGGCAGATGAGATACGTTCTTGACAGGTATTCGCCCTGTGGCGAACCAAAGCAGCCACCAACCCCGCCTACGCGCGGGGTTGGCGTGCATTTGCCACCTGGTGAGGTCGAGCTCGCCCGATTCTTGACTGGCCTTCGTCATTCCCAGTTCCAGTCAGCCCTCATATCCGTATGGATATATACGCCTGGTGGAGCTAGCGTTGTTGGTGGTCGAGCATGCAGCTCGAGAGAACCGGCGTAGGGATAGGGATGAGCACCAGCACCAACGAAACCCAGAGGTTCGCCTCCGTATGGGACGCGATCACCAACACGCCGGACGAGGCCGCCAACCTCGCTCTGCGCGCTCAGCTGATGAACGCGATCACCGACCAGATCGACGCCTTCGGCTGGTCGCAGTCCAAGGCCGCCCGCAACCTGAACGTGCAGCAGCCGAGGATCTCCGACCTCTGCACCGGCAAGATCAGCCGATTCTCGCTCGACGCCCTCGTCAACATGGCGAGCGCCCTCGGGATCGGGCTGAGCATCGAGCCGCCGAGTGCGGAGGCCGTCGAGGAGATCCGCGCACACGAAATGGCGTGATCAGCCGATTACTCGCTCCCCGACGTCGCCATACCGCAGTTAGGCCCGCTCTCCCAACGAATCGCACCTAATCCGGCACTGGCCATCAACAATCGTAGTTGTCCGGGAACCGGACGCATAGCGGAGGAAGTTCCTGGTTAGGGCCGTATCCGTCCGCCGAGTCGGGATCGAACGTCGGCGTCGGATGGGTGTTCTGGTAGTCCTCCCTGAACTGGTCGTTGTACGCGTCCTGGTCGAACGTGGGCGCCGACGGCATCTGGTCTGCGCAGGTCTGCGTCCAGCCAGAGGTTCCGTCGGTAAACCAGGTAGTTCCCGCCTGATACAGGGTCGGGTCGGTGGCGCACGATGCAATCTGCTTGTCCATGCACTGCGTGCCCTGGAACTCCGGCTGTCCCGTCGATCCCACGAGGCAGCCATCACCGCTGCCGGACGCTGAATCCGCAGGCTGCGCGACGGGCGAAGTCTCTGTCGCCTCTGTCGTCTCCGGCGTGGACGTTGCGGCCTTGCTGCTCGACTTCGAAGCTGTCGACTCTGCCGACTTGGTCACCGTGACCACCGCTTCGTCGCCGGCGTTGTTACTCGAACATGCCGTCATCGCGCCCATCGCGAGGACGGCCGCAACGGCTGCAAATGCTGAGCGTCGGATACCCATATGGACTTCCCTTCACGAGGAATCGAGGAATTGCGCCTAACTGGCCAATATTTATTCACACCCTTAGCGCGTACTGAGCGAAAAGTGTTTCTGGGGTTAGTTCGGGGGTGGGCTATTGTTCAGCCGCCCAGTGCCCATCCTGCGAGCCACAACTGATCCCACGCGCTTCGACCACAGCGTCCGCACTCCCGCCGATAGGCTGGAAAGCCATGAAGACGAGCGGCCAGAGGCTAAGGGACCGCCCCGGATTCCCGGTGGGCGTGGTCTTTCTCTGCACAGCAGCGATCTTCGCGGTGTGGACAGTCACGGCGCTCGTCGACGCAGCGGGATCGAAGCCCCCGCCTCCCGACGGGAGCTTCATTCCGCCAGGCTTGGCAATCGCCGCCATTGTCGCCGTGACCGCGGTGTGGTCCGGGCTCTCCTGGTGGACACTGACCCGCGCAGACCACCTCGCTGTCGCGCGCCTGCTTATCGCCCTCGTCGTGGCGGGACCACTGGGATGGGGACTCGCGGCTCTCGATTCGGCAACTCTTGATCTGATCAATTCCGAGCCCGTAGGCCCGGTCTTGATGGTGGCCCTCCTACTCGTCACCCCAGTGATTTCCGTGGTGGGCATTATCGCGGCCGTCGTGGAAATCGTGGTGGCAAGGCGTCAAAAATCGGCCAAACCCTTTGGCGTCTGAGCCCGGAAATTCAGCCCTTCGGCGTCAGGGAAATGGAACCGATCTCGAACGGGCCAAGGAACGCGGGCCCGGAGTAGCCGCCGTTGCCGTCGGCGTTGAGGAACACGCGGTGCCCGGGGAACAGGTCGACGTAACCGCCGGTGGGCGTCGGATGGATCTCGTAGCGACCGATGAGCACGAGCTCGTTGCCCTCGACGCGAGCATCGCGCGCGAGGAGAACGCTGCCCGCCGAGATGGTCGACGACGTGTAGAGGCCGGGCGCGACGTCGGCAGACGCGACTCCCGCCGAGGCGATCATGGCGCCGGCGCCGAGACCGGCGACGACGAAAACGGTGCTGACTGCGCGGATCGAACTACGAGCGGACATGGCGGCCTCCTTGGACCGGGGAGGACCAGCGTATCCCCGGGGTCGTTTGCTGAGAAGGACCTTCGCCGTCATAGGGGTAGGGCAAAGGCCTGCGCTACCCCTGTGGGCCGACTGGGAAGGAGGGCGGGGAATTCGGCGGGGAATCGGGCGCATTCCCGGGCGTCTGCTCGAACGGCGGGCGCGATTTGCGTGGCCGGCCTGGCTTCCCCGGCCTGGTCCGGACCCAATTGCGGATCTCGTCGGCGCGCCAGATCGACGCCGAGCCCACGAGGAACGCCGGCGCCGGCGCCTGGCCGCGGGAGACGTACGTGGCGAAGGTGTGGCGGCTGAGCCCGCTGAACTCGATCACGCTGGGCAGCGGCCAGTACTCCTGGCCATCGACGATGAGTGAATCGAGCGATTCGGGCTTGTGCGCCACGGCGTTGTCTCCTCGGGGACGGGTCGGGAGGGGCGCCCGCCGATGCGGGCACCCCGGGGGTTGAGGTGAAGGCCCCGACCGAACCGGGCGCACCGGGAACCGAACGATGCGAGACGAAACGGACCCCGCCGGAGTGTTCTCGGCGAGGCCAGTTGGCTGGTGTTCGGTTGTGCCGGTTTCGCGGTATGCGGGGCACTGGAGCGCGAGGCGTGGATGCGGGCGATAACGGTTCGTGAGCGCGATTCGCGGGTGGCGACGGTCCCTTTTGGGAGGCCGCGCCGGAACTTGCTAGCAAAGCTTAGCGTGCACACCGCAACGCACCACATTTTTGAGCAAACTTTCCTTATCGGTTTTTCCGGCCTTTGACTTCTGGTCGCCGTTGCATCGGTGCAGACCGCCAACGACAGTGCCCGACAGCCACTTTCGCAATCCCCGCGCAGCCCGCAATCGCTCGGGCGCCGTAGATCGTCGACACGTCACCTACCCCCAAACGGTAAGCAATCTATAAGTACACGATGCTTTTTTGTGGGAGTTTCGCCTCCGCGACACGTCGACGCCTCAGGACATCGGTGACACCTACGGTCGGCACGACCCCGCCGACGCCGACGCCTGCGCGGGGCGCCGCTTCCCCACGGCCACCACTGGGCACATCGACCCCGCCGGCGAGGCAGCCCGGGCCGCGAAACATGCAGTTCCTGCTAAAGCATGCAGATCCTGTTGATTTCCGGCCTCGCGAAGCTCCAAATCGACGATTAGTGCATGGCTCGCGGGCGGAGCGGCAGCGCGGCGCCGCCGGCGATTCGATTGACGAGTCACCAAGGAGTACATTCTTAGGCTGATCTCAGAAAATTGAACCGGGAAGGGGACCGAGTGAGCGAAAGTTCCGACGCACGCGACGAGAATTCGGCCAAGGCCGACAGCCGCAACACCACGCCACCGATCGAACGAACGAGGTTCGGCGGGACGGACAGAGACGCCGCACCGAAGAACAAGCGGCGCGAATCCGATTCCCGCCCACCCGTTTCGAGCAACGATCTCGTCGCAGCGCGCACGGAACTCGACTCCGGCCCCAGCAGCCAAGGCAGCCAACGCGCCTCCACCGCACGCGTCAATTGGCCGGTCTTCGCGATCTCCTCGGCCGTCATCCTCGCGTTCTCGATCTGGGCAATGGTCGTCCCCGACAACGCCTCGCACACCATGGAGACCATCGTCGCGTGGGGCTCGGCGAACCTCGGCTGGATCTTCGTGGTCACCACCACGGCCGTCATCCTGTTCGTCCTGTACGTCGCCTTCTCCAAGGAGGGCGGCGTGCGGCTCGGGCCCGACCAGTCCAGGCCCCAGTACAAGCTCTTCACCTGGGTGGCCATGCTCTTCGCGGCGGGCGTCGGCATCGACATGCTCTTCTACTCGGTAACCGGCCCGATCTCCCAGTACTACAAGCCGCCGATGGAGATCCCGGAAAGCCCCGCCGCCGCACGGGACGCCGTCATCTGGACGATGTTCCACTACGGGATCGCGGGCTGGAGCATGTATGCCCTGCTCGGCATGGCGATGGGCTACTTCGCCTACCGCTGGGGCATGCCGCTCTCCATCCGCGCGGCGCTGTACCCGCTCGTGGGCAAGCGCATCAAGGGCGCGGCCGGCGACACGATCGATATCTTCGCTCTCGTCGGCACCGTCATGGGCGTCGCCACGTCGATGGGCATCGGCGTGGTCCTCCTCGCCATCGGCTTCGCCACTCTCTTCGGCCTCCAGACTGGCCTCGCGCTCCAGATCGGCCTGGTCGTCGTGGCCGTCGTCGTCACCATCGCCGCCACCTCGTCGGGAGTCGACAAGGGCGTGCGCATCATCTCCGAGCTCAACCTCTGGGCGGCCGGCGCGCTGGTCCTCTACATCGTCGTCACGGGCAAGACCGCGTTCCTCCTCCACGCGCTCGTGGAGAACATCGGCGAGTTCGTCTGGACGCTCCCCGAGCGCCACCTGCAGACCATGGCGTACGAGGCCGGCGGCTCGGAGTGGATGGCGAAGTGGACGCTCTTCTTCTGGGCGTTCTGGCTCGCGTGGGGCCCGTTCGTCGGCGTCTTCCTCGCGCGCATCTCGCGCGGCCGCACGATCCGCGAGTTCGTCATCGCCGCGATCACCGTCCCCGTGCTCTGCGACATCGTCATCGTCTCGGTGTTCGGCAACAGCGCGCTCGCCGAGGTCTTCGCCGGAAACACCGAGTTCGCGCAGCACGCGCAGGAGTCCCCCGAGGAGGGCTTCTACGAACTGCTCGGCATGTTCCCCGGCTCGACGTTCCTCATCGCCCTCGCCACGTTCTCGGGGCTGCTGTTCTACCTCACCTCGGCGAACTCTGGCGCGATGGTCATGTCGAACTTCTCCTCGACCATCCCGGACCCGGCCGAGGACGGCGCCAAGTGGCTGCGCGTTTTTTGGTCGATCCTCACCGCACTCCTCACCATCGCCATGCTCATCGCCGGCGGTGTCACCACGATGGAGTACGCGACGCTGATCTTCGCCCTGCCGGTGACGGTGATCGCG
>NZ_DAINST010000015.1:0-42997 GCF_036741115.1 Dietzia sp. | reverse complement strand
GGCGTCCGCGTTCAAAGACCGGGACCTGAGGAAAAAGATCCTCTTCACCCTCGGTCTGGTGATCCTTTACCGGATCGGCGCGCAGATCCCATCGCCCGGCGTGGACTACCCCACGCTGCGCACGGCGCTCGACTCGGCGATGGACAGCGGCCAATCGCAGCTCTACTACCTCGTCAACCTGTTCTCGGGTGGCGCTCTGCTGCAGCTCTCGGTCTTCGCGATCGGCATCATGCCGTACATCACCGCGTCGATCATCGTGCAGCTGCTCACGGTCGTCATCCCGTACTACGAGCAGCTCAAGAAGGAGGGGCAGTCGGGTCAGGCGAAGATGACCCAGCACACCCGCTACCTCACCATCGGCCTGGCGGTGCTGCAGTCCTCGGGCATCGTCGCGCTCGCCGATCGCGGTCAGCTCCTCGGCAACGGCCAGTCGGTGCTCGTCGACAACAACGTCTTCACGATGATCACGATCGTCATCGTCATGACCGCTGGCGCAGCCCTCGTCATGTGGTTCGGCGAGCTCATCACCGACCGTGGTGTCGGCAACGGCATGTCGCTCCTCATCTTCGCGGGCATCGCCGCCCGTATCCCGGCCGAGGGCGTGCAGATCTACCAGAACGCCTCGTCGGTCAAGTTCGCCGCCGTCATCGTCGCGGTGATCATCATCGTCATCGCCGTCGTATTCGTCGAGCAGGGGCAGCGGCGCATCCCGGTGCAGTACGCCAAGCGCATGGTCGGCCGCCGCCAGTACGGCGGCACCACGACCTACCTGCCGCTCAAGGTCAACCAGGCCGGCGTCATCCCGGTCATCTTCGCCTCGTCGCTCATGTACATCCCCGTGCTCATCACGCAGCTCGTGCAGGATCCGAACAACCCCGGCGACGGCTTCTGGCAGACGCAGGTCATGTCGCGCCTCAACGACACGTCGAGCGCCGCGTACATCATCCTGTACTTCGCGCTGATCATCTTCTTCGCCTACTTCTACGTCGCGATCCAGTTCGATCCGATGGAGCAGGCCGACAACATGAAGAAATACGGCGGCTTCATCCCCGGCATCAGGCCCGGCCGCCCGACGGCGGAATACCTGGGCTTCGTGCTCAACCGCATCCTCCTCTTCGGTTCGCTCTACCTCGGCATCATCGCGGTTCTCCCGAACCTGTTCCTCGACATGGGCAACGGCGGTTCCGGGATGCAGAACATGCCGTTCGGTGGCACCGCGGTGCTCATCATGGTCTCCGTCGGCCTCGATACCGTGAAGCAGATCGAGGCGCAGCTCATGCAGCGCAACTACGACGGCATCCTGCGCTAGGCAGCGCACCGAGCTGGCCGCCGGCCAGCCGATCCACCCAAGCCTCCGGCAGCCGCGGCCCGGCCGCGACCCGGCATCGAACAACGAAAGGTCCACCACCATGCGCATCGTTCTCGTGGGTCCCCCCGGCGCCGGCAAGGGCACGCAGGCCGCCCTCCTCTCGGAGAAGCTCGGCATCCCGCACATCTCCACCGGCGATCTCTTCCGCGCCAACATCTCGGAGAACACCGAGCTCGGCAAGCTCGCCAAGAGCTACATGGACGCCGGCAACCTCGTTCCGTCGGAAGTCACCAACCGCATGGTGTCCGAGCGCATCTCTGAGGGCGACGCGGCCGAGGGCTTCCTCCTCGACGGCTACCCGCGGAGCGTGGACCAGGCCGACGCGCTCAAGGAGGTCCTCGCGGAGAAGGGCCTCGAGCTCGACGCCGTCCTCGAGTTCGACATCGACGACGACACGGTCGTCGAGCGCATGCTCGCCCGCGGCCGCGAGGACGACACCGAGGACGTCATCCGCAACCGCATGGAGGTCTACCGCTCGGAGACCGCCCCGCTGCTCGACTACTACGACGGCAAGGTCGTCAAGATCGACGCCGCCGGCGAGGTCGACGAGATCTCCAAGCGCGCCGTCGCGGCGCTCGGCCGCTAGCGAAGGCCGGCAGGGAACCCGCATGTTCGGACGGAGCCGCAAGCCGATCCCGGCGCGCACCGCAGGTGAGCTCGACGCGATGGAGGCCGCCGGCCGCATCGTCGGCGACGCGCTCGTCGCGGTGCGCGCGGCCGCCCGCGCGGGCGTGAGCACCGCGGAGCTCGACGCCCTCGCCGAAGAGACCATCCGGGCGGCCGGCGCCATCCCGTCCTTCAAGGGATTCGAGGGTTTCCCGGGATCCATCTGCGCGTCCGTCAACGACGTGATCGTCCACGGGATCCCGTCCTCCGCCGTCATCCTGGGAGAGGGCGACCTGGTCTCGATCGACTGCGGCGCCATCCTCGACGGCTGGCACGGCGATTCCGCGTGGACGTTCGGCGTGGGGGAGCTGTCCGCTGCAGACGCGGCGCTCAACGACGCGACGGCGCAGGTCCTCTCCGAGGGGCTCGAGGCGATGCTGCCCGGCAACCGGCTCACGGACGTCTCGGCGGCCCTCGAGGCCGCGACCCAGAAGGCCGCGGACGATTTCGGCATCGAGCTTTTCATCGTCGACGGATACGGCGGACACGGCATCGGCCGCTCGATGCACGAGGATCCGTACCTGCCCAATGAGGGTCGCCCCGGTCGCGGCCCGCAGATCGCGGAGGGCTCCTGCCTCGCGATTGAGCCGATGCTCGCCGCCGGCACGGCCGCGAGCACGGTGGATTCCGACGATTGGACTGTCCGCACCGCGGACGGCTCTCGAGCCTCCCACTGGGAGCACACTGTCGTGGCGACGGCCTCCGGACCTCGCATCCTCACCCCCCGCCCGGAGCGCTGACCTCCACGGGCGAATTGGCCCGCCCCGCCTGCCTGGGTTAACATAGAACGTCGGTATGCCCGTCCTCGGGCATGTCGGACCGGTTGCAGCTCGAAAACGGTGCTTTACCTGCTCTTTTATTCTTTTGCGGGTTCGCGCGAGCTGCACAACCTATCAACCTACAACCACGGTGGCCTCGGGCTGCCGGGGAAAAGCGGAGGATATGGCCAAGAAGGACGGAGCCATCGAGGTCGAGGGCCGTGTCATCGAGCCGCTGCCGAACGCAATGTTCCGGATCGAGCTCGAGAACGGGCACAAGGTTCTCGCACACATCAGCGGCAAGATGCGGCAGCACTACATCCGCATCCTGCCGGAGGACCGCGTCGTCGTGGAGCTCAGCCCCTACGACCTCTCGCGTGGTCGCATCGTCTACCGGTACAAGTAAGCACCGCGAGAAGAGATATTCCCAGCACCAACCGCAGGGCTCCCAGGAGACCTGCGGGCCACCCCCGGACGCGGAGGCCGGGGCCCGAGGGCCGTGCACATCGAGAGATGTCCATTGCTCGTCGGGACGGGCGGGGAACAAACCTACCGCAGAACATGTAAAGGACCGCACCACATGGCACGCCTTGCCGGCGTAGACCTCCCCCGCGAAAAGCGGATGGAGATCGCGCTCACCTACATTTTCGGCATCGGTCGTACTCGCGCCAAGGCGATCCTCGCGGAAACCGGCATCAGTCCGGACCTGCGTACCAAGGATCTCACTGACGAGCACATCACGACGCTTCGCGACTACATCGAGGGCAACTACAAGGTCGAGGGTGACCTCCGCCGCGAGATCCAGGGCGATATCCGCCGCAAGATCGAGATCGGCAGCTACCAGGGCCTGCGCCACCGCCGCGGACTCCCCGTCCGTGGTCAGCGCACCAAGACCAACGCCCGTGGTCGTAAGGGACCGAAGAAGACCGTCGCCGGAAAGAAGAAGTAATGCCTCCTAAGTCACGCGCTGCGGGCCCGAAGAAGACGGGTCGCCGCAGGGAAAAGAAGAACATCGCTCAGGGCCAGGCCCACATCAAGAGCACGTTCAACAACACCATCGTCTCGATCACCGATCCGCACGGTGCCGTCATCGCCTGGGCTTCCTCGGGCAACGTCGGCTTCAAGGGATCGCGTAAGTCCACCCCGTTCGCCGCGCAGCTCGCCGCCGAGAATGCCGCGCGCAAGGCGCAGGAGCACGGGATGAAGAAGGTCGACGTCTTCGTCAAGGGTCCGGGTTCGGGCCGCGAGACCGCGATCCGTTCGCTCCAGGCCGCCGGCCTCGAGGTCGGGTCCATCTCTGACGTCACCCCGCAGCCCCACAACGGAACCCGTCCGCCCAAGCGGCGTCGCGTCTAAGCGGGAAGGAGAGGTAAGAACACATGGCACGTTATACCGGCCCCGCTACTCGTAAGTCGCGTCGTCTGCGCGTCGACCTCATCGGTGAGGATCAGGCGTTCGAGCGTCGTCCCTACCCGCCCGGCCACCACGGCCGCGCCCGGGTCAAGGAGTCCGAGTACCTGCTCCAGCTCCAGGAGAAGCAGAAGGCTCGCTTCACCTACGGCGTCATGGAGAAGCAGTTCCGCCGTTACTACCAGGAGGCGAACCGCCGCCAGGGTAAGACCGGTGAGGTCCTGCTCCAGATCCTCGAGTCGCGTCTCGACAACGTCGTCTACCGCGCCGGCCTCGCGCGCACCCGCCGCCAGGCCCGCCAGCTCGTCGCGCACGGCCACTTCCTGGTCAACAACCAGAAGGTGACCATCCCGAGCTACCGCGTCTCGCAGTACGACATCATCGACGTGCGCGAGAAGTCGCTCGACATGCTGCCGTTCGAGGTCGCCAAGGATGCTCTCGGCGAGCGTCCGGTCCCGGCCTGGCTCCAGGTCGTCCCGACCAACCTCCGAGTCCTCGTGCACCAGCTGCCCGAGCGCGCTCAGATCGATGTGCCGCTCTCCGAGCAGCTCATCGTCGAGCTCTACTCGAAGTAGTACCCCCTTGTCGACGGCGGTCAGCGGCACCTTATCCGGTGCCGTCACCGCCGCTCGTCGGCAGTCCACCGGCGTCAAATAGCGGACGCCGTATACCGAAAGAGGTAGCACATGCTCATCTCCCAGCGACCGACCCTCTCCGAAGAGGTCATCGCCGAGAATCGCTCGAAGTTCACCATCGAGCCGCTCGAGCCGGGCTTCGGGTACACCATCGGCAACTCGCTGCGCCGTACGCTGCTGTCGTCCATCCCGGGCGCGGCGGTCACGAGCATCCGTATCGAGGGCGTTCTCCACGAGTTCACCACGGTCCCGGGCGTCAAGGAGGATGTCACCGACATCATCCTCAACCTCAAGGGCCTCGTGGTCTCCTCGACCGAGGACGAGCCCGTCACGATGTACGTCAAGAAGCAGGGCCCCGGCGCCATCACGGCCGCCGATATCGTCCCGCCGACCGGTGTCGAGGTCCACAACCCGGATCTCCACATCGCGACCCTCAATGACAAGGGCCACCTGGAGATCGAGCTCGTCGTGGAGCGTGGCCGCGGCTACGTCCCGGCGGGGATGAACGCGGGCGGGGACCAGGAGATTGGCCGGATCCCGGTCGACTCCATCTACTCGCCCGTGCTCAAG
The DNA here is from genome assembly GCF_036741115.1 of Dietzia sp. Classification (NCBI taxonomy): domain Bacteria; kingdom Bacillati; phylum Actinomycetota; class Actinomycetes; order Mycobacteriales; family Dietziaceae; genus Dietzia; species Dietzia sp. Next base: position 37,589 of record NZ_DAINST010000015.1, on the reverse strand, counting down.
GTCAGCTACAAGGTCGAGGCGACGCGCGTCAACCAGCGCACCGACTTCGACCGTCTCGTGCTCGACGTGGAGACCAAGAACTCCATGGCGGCGCGCGACGCTTTGGCGTCGGCCGGCAAGACGCTCGTCGAGCTCTTCGGCCTCGCTCAGGAGCTCAACGAGGAGGCCGAGGGCATCGAGATCGGGCCCAGCCCGGCCGAGGCCGACCACATCGCCTCCTACAGCATGGCCATCGACGAGCTGGACCTCTCGGTCCGGTCCTTCAACTGCCTCAAGCGCGAGGGCGTCCACACCGTCGGCGAGCTCGTTGCTCGCAGCGAGTCGGACCTGCTCGACATCCGCAACTTCGGTCAGAAGTCGATCGACGAGGTCAAGATCAAGCTCTCCGAGCTCGGCCTGTCCCTCAAGGACGCTCCTCCCGGATTCGACCCCGCCTCGGTGCAGGGCTACGACCCGGAGACCGGCACCTGGACGGACGAGGGCGGAGAAGACTACGCAGAGACCGAGCAGCTCTAACTCACTGCACAAGCACCCCGCTCACCCCGGGTCGTAGGCCGTAACTCGGCCACAAGACGGTCCGGGGTTCCACTAAGGAGAAAACGACATGCCCAAGCCGAAGAAGGGCGCACGCCTCGGCGGGTCGGCTTCGCACCAGAAGCTGATTATCTCGAACCTCGCGACCCAGCTGTTCGAGCACGACAAGATCCGCACCACCGAGACCAAGGCGAAGCTCCTTCGCCCGGTCGCGGAGAAGCTGATCACGAAGGCGAAGCGCGGCACCCTCGCGGACCGCCGCAACGCCGCGAAGATCGTTCGCGACAAGGACGTGCTACACAAGCTGTTCGCCGAGATCGGTCCGCGCGCCGCGAACCGCGACGGCGGGTACACCCGCATCGTCAAGATCGAGAACCGCAAGGGCGACAACGCGCCGATGGCGATCATCGCGCTCGTCACCGAGGAGACCGCCTCCACCGAGGCCTCGCGCGCCACCCGCGCCGCGGCGTCGAAGAAGGCCGCCGAGGAGAAGTCGACCGAGGAGAAGGCCGCCGAGACCGCCGCGGAGCAGGTCGACGCGACGGACGCCACGGTTGTCGAGGCCGATGCCGAGGCCACCGAGGACGACGCCAAGTAGTACCGCCACGCGGGACCGAGCGCTGAGCTCACCCCACGAGGCACACCGACTGCGGGCGCCTCGCCCCTCCCATGAGGAGGGCGAGGCGCCCGCAGTCTATTTCTCGGTAGCACGAGGGGAGAAGGTGGGCCCGCCAGAGCGGTTCGCGCAGGGGAAGGGTCAAAGGAGCGTCTGTGACGGCGGAGGCCCGGGAAACCCGTCGGTGGCCGGGCCCGCGGACGCTCAGCCGCCTGCGTCGGCCTGCTCGTCCGGACTGATCCGGATAGCCGAGGCCACGGCGACGGGGATATCGCGGCCTGTGCCGTCAACCCGGATGGACACCGTTCCCACCTCCGGGAGGTGCGCGACGATCTCCACCTGCGCGCCGACGTGGACGCCGAGGCTCGAGAGGTAGCGCACGACCGCGGGATTGCCGTCGCGGACGCGGGCCACGGTACCGGCGGTCCCCGCGGCGAGCTCGGGCACGGCCGCGCCCTGCTCGCCCGGGATCTCCCCGTTCTCGGACGGGATGGGGTCCCCGTGCGGGTCGTGGGTGGGGCGGCCGACCGCGGCGTACATCGCGTCGAGGACGAGCGGCGAGACCGCGTGCTCGAGCACGTCGGCCTCGCCGTGCACAACGTCCTGGCTCAGACCCAGCTTCTCGAACAAATAGGTTTCGATGATCCGGCGCCGGCGCAGCACCCCGAGTGCGATCTTGCGGCCCGCCGCGGTGAGCGTGATGCGACCGTACGGCTGGTAATCCAGGTAGCCCTCGTGCGCGAGCCGCTTGAGCGTCGAGGAGACGGTGGACGCCGTGACCCCGAGGACGGCCGCGAGGTCCCCCGTGCTCGCCGCGTCGTTCCATTCCTCGTCCTTGTAGACGGCAGTGAGATAGTCCTCGGTGACGCTGGAGATGCTGGAAACGCTGGAGAGCATGCGCCTCATTCTTCCACGGAGGCAGGAGCCCGGAGCTCGCCCCGGGGCTTGGCAGGAGACCTACTTGGGAGCATGTCCCGGCCCATCTCGCCGAGCGCGGCGAAGGTCGGCCGGATATCGGCGCGATGCCACACGAGCAGGCCGACTGCGATCGCCGCGTGGATCACGGTGAGCACCCAGCGACCCTCCGTGCCCGTGACGACGAACTGCAGGGCGAACAGGGCCGCGAGCGCGATTGCTGCATATCGGTGGAAACGCAGTGAGATGAGAATCGCCACGCCGAGCAGCGCCTGCGAGGCGGTGAGCGAGAACTCCTCGATCTGCCGCCCGTCGAGGGGGAGTTCCGTGTCTCCGCCGCCGAGGAGGTGCGCCACGGGGAGCGATCCGACGAGCAGGCTCCACTGGTTGATCTTCGAGGCGATGAGCGTGCCGATGGCGAGCGCACCGCGGCCGCTCAGCGCGAACAGCGCGGCGACGATGAACTCTGGGGATTCCGACGCCAGGGGCGCGAGCCACTGTACGAGGAAGTACGGGTCGATTCCGGTGCTCGTGCCCGTGGCGACGAGAGATTCGGCGAAGGGTTCGGCGGAGGCGAGGATCACGCCGGCGGCGACGACGAAGAGAACGCCGACGAGCCAGCGCCGAGCGCGGCGGGGCAGCAGGGCGATCTCGGCTGCAAGGGAGACGAAGTCCTCCTCCTCGTCGGCTTCCGAGCGGGAGCTCGACCACAGGTACGCAATAAACGCGGCGATGAGCACGATGCCGAACCACAGCGGGATCGCGCCGGTTATGGGGATGAGCAGCGCGATGATGGTGAGCACGGCGAGGACGGCGACGTCCTTGCGCACGGAGGCGGGCAGGTGGAGCGCCTTGGGTGCGCGGAGCTTCTCGGGTCGTTCGGCACCGTCGGCCGGCCCCTGGCCGGTGGGGGCGGTGGCGGAGGTGTCCCCGGCCTTCGCTGTCAGGAGGAATCGGCGCGCGGCCCACAGCGAGAGGAGCACGACGAGCGGCCAGCCGAGGCCGAGGAGGAGTCGGTTGGAACCGTTCATATTCGCGGCGGCGAATGGCAGGTAGGCGGCGTCGGAGCCGGAGCGGAACGCGTAGTAGAGGTCGACGGCGTACTCGGGGAGCACGGCGACGAGCGCGAGGAGCGACACCGCGAGGGGGCCGGAGATGTCCTTGCGCGCCGCATCGGCGGCCCACGCGAGCGCGAATGATGCGGCGACCACGGCTGCGCCATAGGCGAGGAGCGCCACCGGGGCGGGCACCTCGGCGCCGGAGATGCGGAGCACCAGCGCGGGGATAGCGACGGCGAGGCAGATCGCGAGGCCGCGGACGAGGCGCATAGGCTGCGCGGGCGCGGGCGCGGGCAGCGGCGAGGCTGCGGACTGCGTGCCGCTCTTGGTACTCGCGGCGGACTCGGTCGCCGAGGCTGTGCCGGCCTTCGCCGTCGGGGGAGAGGGACGCGATGTGTTGGTGTCGATCACGGTCGGCCTTCCTGTCGTGCCCGCACTTCGGGCCTGGCAGAAGGTCTCGCTCGCCTCCGCCGGCCATGGGGCCTGACGGCGGAGGTCCGGGCGCCGGGAGGACGTCGGAGGTCCTCCAGTGTGTCGACGCGACGGCTTCGGGGTTCTGCACGACCACGCTTCCGCGCGGGCGCACCGAACCGAGGTGCATTGGGAGCTACTCCCCTTCGTCGCCGACGATTGTTCGCCGCGCTGATCGGGTGTGTCTACGGGCAACGAATTGTTGGAGCGTCCACATTCTCGGATGTGGCTACGAAGCATGCAGCTTGCAGGGCTTTTGCTAAGTGCGCGGCCTATCTTCCCTTGCCAAAAGGACGTCCCCCGTCAGGCCAAAACGGAGTGGTAGACCGTACGGGAATCTAGATAGAGCACCTAAATATGTATTGATTGCGGGCGGCTCGGGCGAGGCGCTCCGCCGCCCGCGGAGGAGGTTTGCCCATGTTCGGAATCGTCGGATGGGTCGGGTTCGAGCACGACATCAGGGAGAAGCGCGCGCTGGTCGAGGAGATGACCGCGACGATGCGCTACCGCGGCCCCGATGATTCGGGAACGTACGTCGACGCCCACGTCGGGTTCGGCCACCGGCGGCTCGCGCTCATCGACCTGTCGGGCGGGCGTCAGCCGATGTCGGTCCCGACGCCGTCCGGCGACGTCGCCATCGTCTACAGCGGCGAGTCCTACAACTTCCGCGAGCTGCGCGCGGAGCTCGCGGGGCTCGGCCACTCGTTCGACACGGACAGCGGCACAGAGGTCGTTCTCCACGGCTACCTCCAGTGGGGCGCCGCGGTGGCCGAGCGGCTCAACGGCATGTACGCCTTCGCCGTGTAGGACGGCCGCTCCGAGGAGCTGGTCATGGTCCGCGACCGGCCCGGGATCAAGCCGTTCTACTTCGCCGAGACCCGCGACGGCGTGATCTTCGGCTCCGAGCCCAAGGCGATCCTCGCCAACCCGCTCGTCCCGCGCGAGGTCGACATCGCCGGGCTGCGCGAGCTCTTAGCCATGGCCAAGGCTCCGGGCCGGGCTCTGTGGAAGCACATCCGCGAGGTCGAGCCGGGCAATGTCGTCACCGTCGGGCGCGAGGGCGTCCGCACGCGGACGTACTGGTCGCTGCCCTCCCACAGGCACGCCGACGACCTCGACACCACGGTGTCGCGGGTCGGCGAGCTCATGGAGGACATCGGCGACCGCCATCTCATCGCCGACGTGCCGCGCTGCGAGCTTCTCTCCGGCGGGCTCGATTCGAGCGCGTTCACCGGGCTCGCCGCGAAGGACCTCGGAAGGGAAGGGGAGGCGCTCAACAGCTACTTCGTGGACTTGGTGGGCCAGGTGGATGCCTTCCGGCCCGACGGCATGCGCGACACCCCGGATTCGCCGTTTATCCGCGAGGTCTCGCAGTTCGTGGGCTCCGCCCACACCGACGTGGTCCTCGACTCCGCGCAGCTCACCGACCCCGCTGTGCGCCGCGCCGTGATTGCCGCGCGCGACATCCCCGCGGGGCTCGGCGACATGGACACCTCGCTGTACCTCCTGTTCCGTTCGATCCGCGAGAAGTCGACCGTTGCGCTCTCCGGCGAGTCCGCAGACGAGGTCTTCGGCGGCTACCGGTGGTTTTTCGACGAGGGCGCCCGCAGCTCCGACACTTTCCCGTGGACGGCGTTCGCCGGGACGGAAATGCAGGACCGAGCAGGGATCCTCCGCCCAGAGTTCGCGAGCTCGCTCGACATCGACACCTACATCGCCGACGAGTACGCGACCGCCGTCGCAGCCGTCCCCACCATCGCCGGCGAGACCGAATCGGACCACCGGATGCGAGTGATCTGCAATCACCACCTCGCCCGCTGCGTGCGGATGCTCCTCGACCGGACGAAGAGCCCATACCCCTCGACCCAGGACGTTGCCTACGCACAGGCCTTTCAGGCCCAACTCTCCGAGGTCCTCTCCGGGGACGGCCCGATGCTCGAGATCGTCGACCGCGACGCCGTGGCCCGCCTCGCCAAGGCCGCGCCCGGCGAGATCAGCGGCGAGGCGCGCAACCAGATGGACAGGGCTCTCGACCTCTACCACTGGTTCGACATGTACTCCCCGGAGCTCGTGCTCGGCTAGACCGCGTAATGCCCGTCCGGCCGGGCGCCGCACCCGGTAGCGTCTCTGTCCATGGCTGACGACGACCTCCGCGATTTCACGGCGGAAAAGCTCGAGTTCTCCGGCAGGACGCACCAGGTGTTCCGCTCGGGCGATGGGCCGGCGGTTCTCGTGCTCTCGGAGGTCCCCGGGATCACTCCCGCTGTTGCCGGATTCGCGCGGCGGCTCCGGGACGTGGGCCTGTCCGTCGTCATGCCGGATCTGTTCGGTCTGGCCGGGCGGGATCCCAATCCGCCGGCCCACGGCGCGCTCGGTACGGCGTGGTACGAGGCGCGCACCGCGGTGCAATTGTGCGTGAGCCGGGAGTTCACACTCCTCGCCACCGGGCGCAGTTCGCCGGTGGTGTCGTGGCTGCGTGAGCTCGGCGCGTACGAGCACGCGCAGTGCGGCGGCCCGGGGATCGGGGTCGTGGGGATGTGTGTGACGGGCGGGTTCGCGCTGTCGATGGCGGTGGACGATCGCGTGCTCGCACCGGTGTTGTCGCAGCCTTCGCTGCCGGTCGCGGTGACCCCGAAGCGACGGGCGAGTATCGACATCTCGGACGACGACCTCGAGGTGGTGCAGTGGCGCTGCGCCGCCGGTCTCGAAGTGCTGGGCCTGCGCTTTTCCAGCGACCGTTTCGTGCCCGACGAGCGGTTCGCGTTCCTGCGGCGGAAGCTCGGCGACGCGTTCGTGGCCGTGGAGCTCGACGATTGGGCGGCGAATCCGAACGCGCTGATTCCTCCGCATTCCGTGCTCACCGAGCACCTCGTGGACGATCCGGGGGAGCCGACGCGTAATGCTCTCGACACGGTCCTCGAGCACCTGCGCGAGCGGCTGCTCGGCTAGGCGTAGGCGGTAACAGTTGTTGCGCAAGTGATATCGGAACGCGTCTGTTCCTGTACCTCGCACTCTTAGAATCGGCTGTGATCGATCGAGCAGTTCCAGCATTGCGCCGGACCGCACGGAAGTCATACCGGAGGGCCGGCGCTCACCGGAAAGGACATGGTCCGCTATGCGCTCCGCCAAGATCGTCACAACACTCGCCGCAGGTTTCCTCGCCGTCGGTGTCGTCTCCTTGCCCGTGATCGCCCAGGCCCAGGAACAGGCACAAGTACCGGCACAAGTGCCGGAGCAAGCCGCAGACACCGGCTCGCTCGGGGACGCCGGTACGGGTTCCGCAGACGGCACCGCCGGGATGGGGTCGAGTGACCCGAAGCTCGGCTCGACGGGCATCCGCGTCGCCGATCTCCCGGAGATTCCGGCGCTGCCCGCCCTCCCAGGCATGTCCGATCCCGCCTCCGAAGACACGGTCCTCGTTCCCGTTCCTCCGGGATTCGTCGCTGCGGACCTGCCGACGCTCCCGCTTCCATACGTGTGGGAAGGTACGCCCGCGCCCGAGCGGATCACCCCGGCACGCCCCGACGAGCCCGTGATCGGTGCGGTCGACTGCGTACCGGGCTCGGTCGGGTGCGCACCGAAGGTCCTCGACAAGACCATCGATCACTGTGCGACCGCCGAGGACGGACTCGAGGCGCGTGGGATGACGTGGTTCACCGACGGCACCACCGGCTACACCGAGCGCTGCGCCGCCGAGTTCTTCGGATAGCCCGTCCGGCCCGTGGGGCGGCCCGGCCTGGTTCGGGCCGGCCCGCGTCGGCATGGTCACGGACCCGTTCGGCCCAGCTCAGGCAGGACGTCGGGCATGACGGCGGTGGTGTAAGTTCACCCGTGCCATGACTGCCACCACCCCAGCCCCGAGCTCGCCGCCCGAACCGGGCGCCCTGCGGCGGATACGTCTCGATATCGCGTACGACGGCACTGATTTCTCCGGGTGGGCCCGGCAGCCGCAGCAGCGCACAGTATGCGGGATCCTCGAGCAGCAGCTCGCCCTCGTGCTGCGCCACCCTGTCCTGTTGACGGTGGCCGGGAGGACGGACGCGGGCGTGCACGCCAAGGGACAGGTGGCGCACCTCGACGTGGACCCGGCGTGGCTCGACCAGCGCGGAATAGACGGCGAACCCCGGAACCTCGTGCGCCGGCTGGCGCGGCTTCTCCCCGAAGACGTGCGGGTCACCGATGCGCGCTGGGCGCCGCCCGAGTTCGACGCGAGATTCTCGGCGCTGCGCCGTCATTACGAGTATCGGTTGAGCACCGCGGAATGGGGAGCGGACCCCGTGCGGGCGCGCGACACCGCAGCGTGGTCGCGGCGCGCGGAACTCGAGACGGTGCGCGATGCCTCGGCGGGACTCGTGGGGCTCAATGATTTCGCGGCGTTCTGCAAGTACCGCGAGGGTGCGACCACGGTCCGCTCACTCGAGGAATTCTCGTGGCGGGTCGAGGCGGACGGCGTGTGGACTGCGATCGTGGTCGCCGACGCGTTCTGTTGGTCGATGGTGCGCTCGCTGATCGGCGGCGTGATGAGCGTGGGTGAGGGGCGGCGAACGCACGCGTGGCTCCTCGGTTTGCTGGCGGAGCGCCGGCGGTCCTCCGCAGTGCCCGTGGCGCCGGCGAAGGGGCTGTCACTTGTCGGCGTGGACTACCCCGCAGATTCCGAACTCGCCGCCCGCAACGCCACGACCCGCGAGGTGCGCGGCCCCATTCCGCCGCCGGATCGGGTCGTCGACGCGCCCGGCAGCGCGGCGGGGGATGATTCTTAGGTTTACTCCAAGTGCGGATCTGACCTGCGCGTATGTGGGCCAAGGGTGGGTGCCCGCTTTCGTCCTCGCGGCGTGCCTGTGGCCAAATCCCTACAGTGGACGGCGTAAGGCCGACCGGTTGATCCGCTTCGTTTGAGGGGTCCCGCGAGGCGAGTCCACGACGATGTCCGGGCCAGCCGGCGCGTGCGAGAGAGGCACGTAGCGCGACTCCCAGGACGATGCCGCAGGGGGTGGGAATCCATGGATCAACCGAAGCGCGACGCTCCGGGTGCATGGGCTGCCACGTCGCGTGCGGATGCTCCCGTGGATCTCGACGGCGGTGCCTCCGGGACGCCGAAGAAGATCGCCGATTTCTGGGCATGGTGGTGCTCGGGCGGCGGGCAGCGGATCGCGAAATTCCTCGGCCGCGGAAAGCGCCGGGACGTCGACAGCGCGCTGAATTCCCTGATCGCCGGCATTGATCCGCGGCTGTCCTGGCGAGTCGATCCCACCCTCGCCGGGCTGCATCGCCTCACCGTTACGGCACAGGGGCATCCCGAAGCCCGCTGCGTCGCCCGCCGATGGCTCCTCGCCGCCCCGGAAAACGACCCGAACTGGCGTTTCGCCGATCTCCTCGGCCCCAGGGACGAGCGCACGATCTCTTTCGAGGGGGTCGATGTCGAGCTCGAGGACACGTGGGTGAGCCTCTTCGGTTTCGGTACCGCGTTCCGCGCGGCAGTCTCGCATCCGCTCATGGCCGGGTTCGAGCCCGCGGACCGTCCGCGCCTCGCGCGTGCCCTCCTTGAAGCCGCGTGCGGAGAGGCCGCGGTGGAGCACTGGATCGCGCAGGTCACTGTCACCGAGGTGGTGTCCGAGGACGCGGTGCAGCTCCACGAGGTCGCCGTGGCGCTCGTCGAGCTGTCCATCGAGAACATGTCCGCCGAGCTCGAGCCCTCGTGGCGGGTGCTGCAGGGGCGCCTCGACGGTAAGCAGATGGTGGCGATGGCGCGGGTGCCGCTCGTGCCGCTCGTCCGGCCCGAATGCGACAGGCACGTGCAGCTCGACGTGCCCTATTCCGATGATTCTGCCGGCGGCTACCCGGGCCCCGATTCGCTTCCGCAGCTCCAGGATTTCGAGGATTCCCTCGCCGAGCTCGTCTCCGCGAACGGCGAGTGCGTGGCCTCGGAGACCGTTCCCGGGATGCGGCGGCTGCACTTCTACACCGATTCGCTCTCGCCGGCCGCCGCCGCGCTCGTCGACGCCGCGCACGGCTGGGGCCAGGGCGAGGTCTCGGTGAGTACGGAGCTCGATCCCACGTGGCAGGACGTCGCGCACCTGCGGGCGTAGCTGCGGGCGCTTTACTGCATTGCTACAGAAGTAGAGTGCGTTGCGCTGTGGGTGCTTCCCTGCCCTTGGCGAGAATGTCGGTCTCCGCTGGGTGGTCGACCATTTGGACGGTGACGGCGTCGCTGGGCAGCGCCCCCGACGTGCGGACCGCCAGCGATAGCCACCCCTCGACGCGCCCGTCGACAATGAGGTCCGGATGCTCGGCGAGCTCCGCGGCGAAGCGGCGCTCGACGTCTTCTGGCTCCCCGGCGAGCACGATGCCCAAGGTGGGGCAGTGTTTTTCGGAGTGGAGCAGGCCCGGTGGGGGCTCGGCGGTGTCCCAGAGCAGGAGATCGCAGTCGGGCGACCGGCGCCCTGGGACATGCCACGAGCTGGACAGGCCGAGGGCAGGGCCGAATCCTGTGCCGATTGCCGGGCTGATTCCCGGTCCGAAACCTGGGCCGAATCCCGGCCCGAAGGCCGTAGTCCCGGAATCGCCGGAATAGAGCACCTCGACGCCTGCGACGTGCTCCGGCCCCCGCCAGCGATCCGGGGTGTCAGTGACGACGGTGACCCGCCAGCCGAGTGCGGCAACGCGGAGCACGAGCCGGTGCGTTGCGTCGATCGAGGCTGCGATAACGACGCGCGAAATGTGTGGGCCGCAGAGGTCGAGGCACACGGCGCGTCCGGCGGAGTCGGCGCCGAGGATCGGCCCGGCGCCCTGAGACGGAGGGGCGATTGCCGGCTCCCGCGGGTCCGTTAGCAGCCGCGCGTGGCGGCGATCGGACGCGGTATCGCCCCACTCTGCGCGGACCTTCTCGGTCTCTCCGGAGCGTAGTTCTCTGGCGGCGAGGCCACGGTGCCGGAGCGAGCCGGCGATCCTGAGCCCGAACAGCTTGACGGCCTCGTCCACCGTGCCGCTTCCCGCGCCGAGCGCGCGGACGTCGACGGTGACTTCGAGGACGTGGACCCACCTGCCGGTGTAATCGAGGGCGCCGATGATTTCCTCGTAGGCCGCGGCCGCTTGCGCCGCTTGCGCCCCAGAATCCAGTGCGCTGCGCCGAGCAAAGCCCCATAGCGCCGCACGGTCGGCGACGCCGGCCGTTGCGCCCGCCGTGCCGAGCTCGGGAAGCTCCGCGACGCAACGGACATCGAATGGTGCGATGTCTCCGCCTCCCTCGACCTCGATGCCATCCGCAGCGACGCGGGTGATCCGGTAGCGGGAGGATCGGAGCTCGAAGGCGATGCGTCGCAGAGGTGAGCGTGGGTCCTCCGGGGCAAGAGGGGCTCCGCCGGCGACGATCTGATCCGGGGTCGGTTGGGCATGCGCGAGACGACGGCGATAGAGGAGCGCGGCAGCAGCGAACGACCCCCAGGTGGCGAGCGGCGCGGTCGCAGAAATGGGGGCGTGCGCCGTCAGAGACAGAGCCAAGGCCGCTACGCCTGAGAGCGCGAGAAGCGCGGCGAGGGTGGCAATCGGGGCGCGATGTAGCGCCCCCACGAAGGAGGACATGGCCGGTAAGTTACCGCCCGGAATCGCGTTGTTGGGTGCGCTACATGGAGGTGGGCATGCCGCTACGGCCGACGTCTTCTGAGCAGGTCGACGGGCACCGTTTCGTAGTGCAGCGCGCGCGGAACGCGGCGGTGGGCGCGGACATCTCGGAGAGAGCGGATCGGCTGCGCACGCACGCGCGGGCTGCGTGGGGAGGAGTCGCGTTCGGCGCGGTGCTCCTCGCGGGGGCGGGAGTTCTCGCGTTTGTCCGGCCTGCGCCGGATCTCACGGGCGTGGCCGCTGTGCAGGTCAAAGAGTCTGGTGCGTTGCTCGTCTCCGTCGAGGGCACGTGGCATCCGGTCCCGAACCTCGCCTCGGCGCGCCTTATTCTCGGGCAGCCTGTCGAGCCGGAGCGGGTGCCGGGGAGAGCGGTGGAGGGGACGCGGCGCGGTCCGAACCTCGGGATGCTCGGTGCACCGGCGCTGCTTCCCAGCCACGGCGGCCAGAGTACGTGGATGGTGTGCGACACCGAGATCGCCGAAACCGGCGGGCTGGCGACCTCGGTGGTGGCCCTCGAGGGCGGGGCACCGGAATCGTGGCCGCGCGATGCCGCGGCGCTCGTGAGCGACTCGGGACAGGGCTGGCTCGTCGCGGACGGGCGCAGGTCGCGGGTCGATCTCGGAGATTCCTCGCTGCTCGACGTGCTCGGGCTCTCGGGTTTCCCGCGGCGGGTGATGTCCGCAGCGGCGCTCGAACTGCTTCCGGAGAATCCTCCTCTCGAGCGTATTTCGGTGCCGAGGGCGGGGGAGCCTGCTCCGCTCGGGCCCTCGGGGATGCGGATCGGCGAAGTGTTCGACATGCCCGCAGCGTCCGGGAGCGAGTACTACGTGGTGCTCTCCGAGGGAGTGCAGAGGCTGGGCGCCGTCGCCGCGGACCTCCTGTGGGCCACGGGGCCGAGCGCGGCCTCTCCGGTCCTGCGGACGCTCGCGCCTTCGCAGGTCGGGGCCCCGGTGGTCGATGTACTTGCGCTCGATCATCTGCCGGTGGCCAGGCCGCGGCAGGCGCCGGCGGCGAAGCCGTTGACGTGCACGTGGTGGAGCGGCGGCGAGGACGGTATCGCGCGCAGCGGAGGCGTGGTGTCGGCCGGGTCGATTGCCGAGGTTGCGGCCACGCCGCTCACGTATCCATCCTCGGCGGACGGGCCCGGGCTACGCGTCGACGCCGTCTCGCTTCCGCCCGGCGGCATCGTGGCTTGGCGGGCAGGGAGTTCCGGGGTTGCGGGGGAGGAATCGGCTGTGGTGATCACCGATGGAGGGGTCGTGCACGACGTCCCGGATGCGGAGTCATTTGCGGCGCTCGGGCTTCCCGAAGCGAGCGGCACCATTCCCTCGCGCCTGGCGGATCGGCTTCCCTCGGGCCCCGCGCTTCGCTCCGAGGCCGCCCGAGTTGCATTCGACAGCGTGGAGCCGGCGCTGGCCGATCCCAAAGCTCTCGAATCCCCAGGCTAAGCGATCCCGGTCTGGGCGGGGCGACGGAGGGTTGGATTGGCGGAGATCGAGCTCGAGAGGGCGATCGGCGGTGTCAGGCGGCGCCGTTTTTCGATGTCTGACTCCCGAGCCTTGCCCGCGAAAGCAGCGCGAAGAGACCGGCGCCGAGTACGGCGATTGCGGCGGCCGCCCCGATCGCGGCCGCCGTCGAGGTTCCGGCGGGCTGCGCCGCTGCGCCAGTGGGGATCGAGGCCGCGACAGGGGCAGGATCCGCAGCGCGGAGCCTACCGGGCGGAGCGGTGAGCGCGGCGAGCGGATCGACGATGCCGGCGCCGATACGCAGGTCGTCTCCGCGGCCGACGGCGGTGTCCGTGATCCGCTCGTAGACCTGCGGGGCGGTAAGCGCCGGGAAGCGCTCGCGGATCAAGGCCACGAGGCCGGCGACAAGAGGAGCGGCGAAGCTCGTGCCCTCCAACGGGGCGGCTGCACCGCTCGGCTGGACCACGGCATCGGCGAGCTCGCCGCCGACCGCATCGGCACCCGGATCGCGGATACCGAGTGAGGTGAGCCCCTCTCCAGGCGCGGCGACGTCGACCCAGGGCCCCGGCAGGCTGAACTCGGCGGCTTCTCCCTCGCGCCCCACCGCGCCGACAGTGAGCACGAGCTCGTCGTACCAGGCGGGAACGGCGAGGGTCTGCACGGCATCCAGGGAGTCTCGGCTCGACGGGCCGCCGCGCCCGGGGAACGCAGGGTTTCCCGTGGCGCACGCCCCCTCGATATTGCCCGCGGCGGCGACGATCGCCACATCCCGCTCGAGCACCGCCGTCTCGATTGACGCGTGCAGCGGGCCGTCGTCGAGCGGGGTGCCTGCAGGGACGCACGCGATTTCCGAGATGTTGATGATCCGCGCTCCGGAATCCACGGCCAGGTCGATCGCGGTGGCCAAGGTGCGCAGCGTGCCGGCGCCCGCCTCGCTCCCTGAGCCGAGCGGCGTCTCAACCGTGGTCGGGTTCGTGGCGTCCCGGGGCCGAGAAAATTTCGCGCTCGACTGGCGGATCGATACGAGCGAGGCGCCGGGCGCGACGCCCGCGAAGCCGTCCGCGCCTGGCACCGCCGCGATGAGCCCGGCGATGAGCGTGCCGTGGGCGTCGCAGTCCGAGAGCCCGTCCCCACCGGCGACGAGATCACCGCCGCCGGAGAGCTGCGGCAGCCGCGACGATGGGCTCACGCCCGTGTCGATTACGGCAATCGTTTGTCCCGCGCCGTCTGCGAACCTCCACGCATCCCGGATGCCGAGCCGGTCGAGGTGAGCGCCAGGCGGGCCCGCGGAGCCGGAAGCCCACGTCACCGAGCACGCCTCGCGCTGCTCGAGGCCGCGGGCCGGCGCCGGCGACCGCCCCTGGCTCTGTGCGTCCGCCGGTACCGGAGCAGCGGCAAGGGCCGCGACAGCGACGCACGCGCACATTGCGAAGAAGCCGCTGCGGTCCGGGAGGATCGAACGTCGCATCAGCTGCGGACCGCCTCGACCACTCCGGCGGCGCACAGCGCGAGCGGCGGGATCGCACACGTGATGAGCACGTCGAGCACGTCGACGACGCGGCGGACCGAGGGCGAGAAGCCCGTCGCGGGGACCCACCACCCGCAGGCGGCGACGACGGCCACGAGTACAACGACGAAGCCGGCGGCCGCGACGGTCCACTCCGGCGATTCGGGGCGGAGAAAGGCGGCGAAGGGAAGGGCCAAGGCGGTGACGATGCCCGCCGTCAGGCAGCACAACCCGCACAGGCGGGAGGGCACCGTCCGGACTCGGAGGAGCAGCCACGCGGCTGCGGCGAGTATCCACGCCCCGCCCCATGGGCCCGGGCCGGCGGGAGAAATCGCGAGCACGAACGCACCGCCGGCGATCGCCACCGCCGCGCCCGCAGTGCCCGCGACGAGGACGAGCGCGATGCGGTCCTCGTACGTACGCACCTCGTCCATGCCGAACGGATCCGCGGTCGCATCCCTCTCTGCGGTGGACTCGGGCAGCGGGAACCGCGACAGCGCGAGGGCGAGGGTGGGCGCCGCGAGCATCACTAGCCAGCCGGCCGTCCCCGCAGCGACGGCGAGTGAGGCGCCCGGGATCGATCCCCATAATGCCGCCGCACCGCTTGCCGCGTAGAGCGAGGCGAGGCAACCCGCAGTGGCGAACGCGGCGAGCTCCGCGCGCTGGCCCTCGCGGCTCGCGAGCAGTGAACCGAGAACACAGAGAATGACGGCGGTGCCCGCACCCGCGAGGACATGCGGCGCGCCCGGCAGGCCCGGGACCAGCGCCGCGGCGGCCACTCCTACGGCGAGGTTCGCGCACGCGACGCCCGTGAGAGCCGTCCACGGGGACGCGCCGTTCGCCCGCGTGGCCGCCATGTAGACGAGCGCCGCCACGGCCGTGCCCGCGCCGATCCCGGCCGACGCCATCGGGGCCCCGGAGAACAGGGCAGTAAAGGCGAGTGCGAGCAGGCCGGCGGACAGGAGACCGACCGCCGCGGAGGCGAAGCGGCGAGCGTCCCCGGCGCTCCATACGGAAGAGCGTGCCGCGGCGGAAACCCCGGCGAGAGAGTCGTCCCACAGCGGCTCCGGCGAGGGGATCGGGGGCGCATCGAGCACCAACGTCGATCCCTCGGCGACGCGGGACTCCGAGAGCGAGCTCGTGGAATCGAGTACGGCCCCGCCGAGCCTGGCGAGCTGCCATGCTCCGTGCGGCCCGGGCCCGCACAGCACCTCGAGGATCGAGGTGTCCAGTGCGGAGCGGGAGCGCGCATGCTCGGCGAACATCTCGGCGACCTCGGGGATGAGCGCCGCGACGGGCTCGTGCGCCGGGAGCGAGAGGTCGACGCGGAAGCGGCCACAGAGGAGCGACAGCCGCAGCGCGTGCCCGGGCGCGACGCCGAAGGCGGAGGGATCAGGGGCGTCTGGCGCCGGCAGTACTGGTTCCTCGATATCGGGAAGGACTGCCATGCGCTCGACTCCTCGTTCGGGGCTTTCGATCTGTTCTGTGTGGTGGGTCGGTTCGGTGTTCCACTCGGTCTGCCGTTGGACGTCTGCCGTTTGGCGTGAGCCGAGCGTCCGGGCGAAAAGTAGCGCCCCCACACGCGGCCGGAGCGGGCCTAGCATCCTTCCCGGAAGCCGGGGAGTGCCGTTCTCCGACCCGGGAACATCTAACAACGCATGGCGAGCCCCATGGGGGCGCTACTTTTCGCCGGGGTCGAAGAGAGGTAGAGGCGCGGTGGAGCGGACGAAAGAGCACGGCCCGGCGGGGCTGACCCTTCAGTCCCCACCGCAGCTCACCAGGCCCATCCCGCAGGGGATCCTCGTTCGTATCATGCCGCTGGTCATGCTGTTGGCCACCGGCGGGATCGTCGCGGTCATGCTGTCGTCGGGGGCGGCGCGCAATCCACTGAGCCTCATGTTCCCGGCGATGATGGCGATGTCCACCGTCGCGATGCTCGTGGGGAACATGCAGGGCGGCAACCGCTCTCGCGAGCTCGCGGAGAAGCGGAGGGACTACCTCCGTTACCTCGACCTCACCAGGCAGGACCTCCTCGAACACGCCGCAGACCAGCGCGAGGCGCTCCTCGCGCGCCACCCGGCACCCGCCGTACTCGATCCGTTGCGCGCTGCAGCCGACCAGCGAGAGCGGGGCCCCGGGGAAGGAATCGAGGTCCGCTTCGGCCTCGGCACGGTGCCGCTTTCCCACCCGCTCATCGCCCCGGATTCCGGCCCGGTCGACGATCTCGAGCCCGTCTCCGTCGCCGCTTTGCGCCGCCTCGTTCGCACGCATTCGCTCGTCCATGACGCACCGATCGCCGTGGACATCGCCAGCTGCCCCGTGCTCAGCATCTACGGCGAGCCGGCCGCCGTTCGAGCCGTGGTGCGCGCCGCGCTGGCGCAGCTCGCGCTCGCGTACACGGAGGAGGAGGTGGGGATCGCCGTCATCGCAGGGGATGCCGAGGCGGAGGCGGCTTGGGATGGGCTCAAGTGGCTGCCGCACCACGCGCACCCGGTGTTCGCCGACGGGGCGGGAGCCGCGCGGATGCGGGAGAGCTCGTTCGAGCGAATGGAGCAGCTGCTCGGCGGCCCGCCCGCCGAGGGGGCGCCGCGGATCGTCGTCATCCGCGATGGGGCGGCCTCGGGTGGGGCGACCTGGCTCGATCCGTTGCTCGTGCCGGATCGGGTCACGCTCGTTGAGGTGTGCACGCAGCGGCAGGGGGCGGCCTGGGCGCGGGCCGAGCGCGACGGGATCGCGGTGGACCTCGTGGAGCGCGATGATGCAGTCGCGGACGGACGGCCGACACTGGTTTCCAGGACCGAGGCCGGGGAGACGGAGCTACTTCGCGCAGACGCGATGTCGGCCGCGGAGGCGTCGACCCTGTTCGCGGCCGTGGCTAGGGCTCGCGGGTCTGTGGGCTCGGCGAGGCGCGGAATGGTCGGTCGCGGTTCCCCCGCCGATGACGTCCGAGGTCCCACCACCTTCGCCGACCTCGTCCGCGACGGCGCGGGTCCGGCGATGGCGGCGATACTCGGCGGTGTCGAGGTCGCTGCCGGCTCGGGCGAGATCTGGAAGCGGCGTGCAGGGCCGGATCGACTTCGAGTTCCGGTCGGACTGGACGGGGATCGTCGCCCCGTCTACCTCGACCTCAAGGAAGCCGCGCTCGCCGGGCACGGACCGCACGGACTCTGCGTCGGCGCCACCGGCTCGGGCAAGTCCGAGTTTCTGCGCAGTTTCGTGCTCGGACTCGTCGCCACGCACAGCCCGGACCAGCTCAATCTCGTGCTCGTCGACTTCAAGGGCGGTGCGACATTCGCGGGGCTCGAAGGCGTCAATCACGTGGCCGCGTCGATCACCAATCTCGCCGAGGAACACGTGCTCGTCGACCGGATGCGCGAGGCACTCGAGGGGGAACTCGTCCGGCGCCAGGACATTCTGCGGAACTGGGGCTACGCCAAGGCGCACGACTACGAAGAAGCTCGCGCCGCCGCGCAGGGGAGCGAGGCGCCGCCGCTACCCGCACTTGTCGTGGTGGTGGATGAGTTCTCCGAGCTACTCACCGCTCGACCGGAATTCGCAGAGCTCTTCGTGCAGATCGGCAGGCTCGGACGGAGCCTGGGCATCCACCTCCTTCTCGCTTCGCAACGGCTCGAAGAGGGGAGGCTCCGTGGCCTGGAGAGTCATTTGTCGTTCCGCGTGGCCTTGAAGACCTTCTCGGCGACGGAGTCGCGGGTCGTGCTCGGTAACTCCGATGCATTTACGCTTCCCTCGACGCCCGGAGCCGGGTATCTACGACTCGACTCGGCTGAGCCCGTCCGCTTCGACTCCTTCTATGTCTCCGCCCCTCCGGAGGACTCCGCGGCGCGCTCGGCACCCGAGTACGCGATGGTCCCCGCGGTTCCCGCCGTGGTCCGGTTCTCTGCCGCTTACACCCCGGCCGGACCGGTGCCACTCGGCGCGATCGATGTTCCTCGGCCCGGGGGCGCTCAGCGGCCGGCCGGCGCAAGCGACTGGGAACTCATCGCGGCCGGGATCGCCGGCGCAGGGCCGGAGGCGCACGAGGTGTGGGTGCCGACGCTCGAGCCGCGGATCCCCCTCGGCAGTCTCGGCGGTGTGGAGCTCATCGGCGGGAAGGGGGCGGAAGCGGCCGGTGCGGAGACGGGCGGTGCGGAGACGGGCGGTGCGGAGACGGGCGGCATCGGGCGGACCGGAGGCATCCCATGGGCCGTCGTCGATCTGCCGTTCCACCAGCGCCGGGACGTACTTGCTCCGGCTCCTGGCACTCGGGAGGCCAATGCGCTCGTGATCGGGGCGCCACGGAGCGGCAAGTCCTGGGCGCTCGCGAGCCTCGCTATGTCGAGCGCGCTTCGGGCGGGACCATCGACCCTGCACATCTACGGCCTCGATTTCGGCGGAGGCGTGCTCCGCGCGCTCGAGGCGTTGCCGCACACCGTGGGCATCGCGCACGGCGGAGAGCCGGACCGCGTCCGCAGGCTCCTCATCGAGCTCGAGCGGGAGCGAGAAGAAAGGCTCCGTCTCGCCCGCGCCGCCGATAACCCTACAATTGTAGAGGGGTCGGGGCCACAGTGGATCCTCGTGCTCGTCGACGGCTGGCACTCGGCCCGCGCGGCGGTCGAGGACCTCGATGCCCGGATCTCGGCGCTGGCTGCCGAGGGCGTGGGTCTCGGCATCTCCGTGGTGATCGCGGCCTCGCGATGGATGGACATCCGACCGCCGGTCCGCGACGCGTTGGCGACACGGATCGAGCTTCGGATCACCGACCCCATCGACTCGATGATCGGCCGGAGGAACGCCCAGGACGTCCCCAAGGACAGCCCGGGGAGCGGGATCATCGAAGGCGGACACCGGGTGCAGGTACTCGCGCCGGAGCTAGTGGCGACGGCCGTGCACGAGCCTGCTCCGGAGGTGGTACCCGCTCGGGTGGCAGGCACGGCCGCCGCCGGGGCAGTCTCGGCATCCGTCTCCGCAATCGCGGACGCCTGGTCCCGGGAAGCCCCCGGCGCGAAGGCTCCCCGTCTGCGGACGCTTCCCGGCGCCGTGGCGTTCTCCGAGATCGCCGTGCTGTCTCGCCCGCAGCCGGGCACGGAGAGGAGCCCCGCAGGGCTACGCGTACCCGTAGGCATCGAGGAGGACAAACTCGGCCCGGCATACCTCGACCTGCGCACCCACCCGCTCGTCCTCGTCTACGGCGACGCCGGAAGCGGGAAGACCGGATTCCTCCGGGTGCTCGCGACGCTGATTCCGACTGTGGCACCCGCAGAGGACGCCCGCATGCTGCTCGTGGACTACCGCCGCGAGCTCGCCGACATCGTGCCGGCGGCATCGCTCGCCGGGCGCGCGACCACCGACGAACAACTCGCTCCCATGGTCGCCCATCTCGTCTCGGTCCTGTCGGAAAGGCTCGGCGAGCTCGGCGAATCCGCGTCACCGCGGCCTACGGTGCTCGTTCTCGTCGACGACCTCGACCTCGTTGCGGGCTCCGCCGGAAATCCTCTCGCCCCGCTTGTGCCATTCCTCGCGCACGCCGCAGAGATCGGTTTCTCGCTCGTCGTCACCCGCCGGGTCGCCGGGGCCGCGCGCGCTGCGTTCGACCCGGTGCTCCAGCGGATGCGGGACCTCGGCGCCGCCGGACTCGTCCTCGACGGCACCAAGGAAGAGGGCCGGCTCGTCGGACCCGTCGTCGCGCGCCCGCTCCCGCCTGGGCGCGCACAGTTCCACACGCGCGAGGGCGGGACGGCGCTGTGGCAGCTCGCCCTGCTGGAGAAGGAGTGACGAGATCGATGCAGCTTCGGGAATCCGGGAGGAGCGCCGTCATACCTCCGGCGCGATTGCCGGCGAACGCCGTCGCCGCCGTGGACATCTCGTGCGGGGGACTCGTCGTGGCGACGGGCGAGGACCTCGTCGGAATGCGCCCGTGCGTGGCCGCCGCCACGGGGAAAGCGGGGGAGCAGGCCCGTCGCGCGGGATTCGGAGATCACCGGGTGTGGTGCGCGCCGGAGGTCGACGATCTCGCCCGGGCGGCCGAGACCGGGGTGGTGGACGAGCCCTGGGCGCTCGTCGATGCGCCTCGCGTTCAGGTGGGCGGGGTCGCTCTGCCGTTTTCCGAGGTCGGCGGCGCCACCCTGCACCGAGCGCGTCGGTGGCTCGGGCAGCGCATCGACACCGGATCGATGGAACTGCGCCTCATCGTGCCGACGAACTGGGGAAACGTGCGCATCGACAAGGCCGAGCGCGCGGCGGCAGCGGTGGGGCTCGCGCCGACCACCTTCCGCGCCGCGCTGTTCCAGGCCGACGCGCTTTCGAGCTCGTCCGTCCGCTGGGCGTACACGGTCGAGCTGTCGGCGAAGGGGGCGGTGGTCTCGCTCGTCCACCGAGAGCGGCGCACGCTCTCGCTCGTCGACACCGCTTTCGTGCTCCGCGTCGATCCCGACCACTGCCCCTATGACGACGCACTCCGCGACAGCGCGGGCGAACCCGGCGATTTCGGCTTGCGAGTGCTCACGGCATTGCGATCGATTCGCGAGCGCCACCGCTCCGCACGCCACGGATCGTCGGAGATCCTCGTGCGCGGTAGCGGAGCGGGACCGCTGGTCGACCTGTTCGACATCGCCTCGATGCCGAGCTTTCCCGTCCCCTCCGGCGCGGTGGCCGAAGCCGCGTGCTCGCTGCCCGCGGCTCGAAACGACTAGGCAGAGCGAGCTCGCGTAGGGATTTCGTGGATTCTTCGCGGAGGGGAACCGAACCGGGCCCTCGGTGCGTCGTCAGGGGTGGAAAGAAACGAAAAGAAGCCGAGAAATAGAAAACCAGAGAAAGGAATCGGCCATGTCTTCACCAGTTTCGCCTTCCCAGACCGCCCCCGGAGGCGCGCTCAACGCGGAGATGCCCGTTCTCGTCGCGGCCGCGAACCACGTGGACCAGACCAACTCGGATATCGGCGCGCTCCTGTCCTCGGTCCGTGGCACCGTCCAACAGCTCGGCACCGGTACCTGGCAGGGCTCGGCGGCTTTGGCCTTCGGGAGGGTCATGTCGGATTGGGACGGCGCCGTCGCACGCCTCAACACCGCACTGGCCGGAATCGCCGAGCAGCTGCGGCTCAACTCCACCCACTTCGGCAACGAGGAAGAAATCAACACCGCCGCGATCAACCGCGTCGCCGCAGCCGGTCCGCTCAACCTCTAACGCAACCGGCCTACGCCGGCACCGAACCGCAGAACTGCATTCCATTCAGATAGGGAAGAGAAGAGCCCATGAACGATTCGGTCATCAAATACCACCACGGGAACATCGCCGCCGGAGCTGCCGAGATCACCACCTCGACAGGGACGCTCAACAGCACCCTCGATCAGCTGCGAACCTACCTCCAGCCGCTCGTGGCGAGCTGGACGGGAGAGTCTGCCGTTGCCTACCAGGCGCTCCAGCACCAGTGGGATACGGCGGCCGCCGACCTCACATCTATGCTCGGTGCCATCGCGAGCACCACGGGGCAGGCCAATGACGGCATGCAGTCCACGGATCGCAGGCTCGCGGCCGGCTGGTAGCGGGAGCGCCGTGGCCCCGCTCAAGACTGCCTAGGCAGTTGCGCTTTAGCCGCGGCGGCCTGGGCAGCGTTCCACGCGCGGAACTCGTCGCGGCGCGCGCGGGCCTTCGCCCAGCCGGTCACGCGCTCGGTGTGGAGGATCTCACCGCGCCGGGCGGTTTCGATCGTCACGGGGATGATCCCGGCGAATCGAAGGAACAGCGCGAACGGGAAGCACAGCCATTGGAGGAGGCACTCGAGGAGAAAGAAGGGGGTGACGAGTAGCGCGGGAATCATAAACGGCAGCGCGATGATCCAACCGATGGTCGCGAGCGTCGAGGAAACCGGATCGTCGGCGGCGTAGCTCCTGCCCCAGTCCGGCACCCAGTCCCAGGCCGTGCTCGCCGCTTTACGGGTCCGGCTCTTCCACGGCAGCCACCTGCGGCAGACCTTGATCTTCCCGATGTCCGAGGGGAACGATTGCTCGACACGAGCGGCCCCGCTCGGCGGCGGCGTGTGTCGATCCATCGAGCGGGGCATGTCCGTAGGTAAGGGCGGGGCGGCGCCGCTACCCGTTGGCGGCGAAGGCGTGGGCTAGCCGGGCGATCTTCTGCGCGCGGGCGAGGCGCGGGAGATCGGAGCCGTCCTTGGCGCGCTCGCCTCCGTGGCCGAGCTCCTCGATCACGGACTCGGCCCACGAGACATCGGCGGCCGAGGGGGAGAGAACCTCGTTGATGTACGGGGCCTGGTCGACGCGGAGGCAGAGCTTTCCGGTCATGCCCATCTCCACCGCGTGCTCGGCGGCCTCACGGAGGACCGTGACCTCGTTCGAGATCGTCGGGCCATCGATCGGCGGAGCTACGCGTGCCACACGCGAAGAGATGACGAACTGCGAGCGCGTGTAGGCGAGCGCGAGGGGGGAGGAACCGATGGAGGTGTCGCGGCGGAAATCGCCGATGCCGAACGCGAGGCGCACGACCGGCTTCGCCTTGGCGATCTCGGTGGCGTTGGCGAGCCCGTCCGCGGACTCGACGAGCGCGACCATGGGCGTGCCCTCGCGCAGGCGGGCGGCAGTGAGAGCCACGTGCTCGGCGTTCTCGGTCTTCGCGAGCATGACCCCCTGGAGGTTGGGGAGGTGCCCTAGCATCTCGAGGTCCTTCTCCCACTCCGAGGAGCGCACATCGTTGATGCGGATCCACGCCTTGCCGCC
Source organism: Dietzia sp. (assembly GCF_036741115.1). Taxonomy (NCBI): domain Bacteria; kingdom Bacillati; phylum Actinomycetota; class Actinomycetes; order Mycobacteriales; family Dietziaceae; genus Dietzia; species Dietzia sp. Next base: position 14,679 of record NZ_DAINST010000015.1, on the reverse strand, counting down.
GCCGTTGAGCCAATCGCGGACGTACTCGCGCGACTGCGCCTTCTCGGCCTCCGGGGTCCCATCCTCGACATCGAGGAGTACTACATCCATTTCCGAATCGATGGCTGCGTCGAAACGCTCCGGCTTATTTGCAGGCAGGAGCAGCCACGAACGCGCGATCGCGGGCGAAATGGTGTGCACGGGAGACATAGAGTCTGGGATTCCTTCCGGCGCGGGACACGAAAGCGAGAAACGAACGTAGTCACGATACCCCGGCGCACCGCTATCCAGCGCATGAGCGTTCCGGGATGGCCGCTTGGCCGGCCGCGAGATTCGCCGCGCAGGCCAACATGTGGAGTGCCCCCGCCGACCGTTACCTGGGCCGTGGACGTGGCTCGTACGGGCCGCGACCGGGCGCCGCAGCGGGGCGGCGATAGGCTCGGGGAATGCGCAGCATCGTGGCTATCGGCATCGGCACGGGGAATCCCGAGCACCTCACCGGCGAGGCGACCGCCGCGATGCGCTCGCTCGACGTGGTCCTCGTGCTCGACAAGGGCACGGAGACGGCGGACATGCGGGACCTGCGGGCGCGCATGCTCGCCACGCAATGCGCGGGGCGCGAGCCCCGCACGGTGCTCGTCGAGGACACCAAACGCGATCCCGAGCTCGCTGCGCGTGACTACGAGGCGGCGGTCGAGGAATGGCATGGCCGCAGAGTGGCTGCGCTGTCCGCCGTCATCCGCGAAGAACTCCCCGAGGGCGGAACCGCCGGCTTCCTCGTGTGGGGGGACCCCTCGCTCTATGACTCGACGCTGCGGATGCTCGAGCGACTGCGTGGGGTCGGGGCGGGCGACTCCCCTGAAAGCGGCGGGGGAGAATTCGCCGTCCGCTCGATCGCGGGGATCACCGCGCCCAGCGCGCTGTGCGCGGCCTTCGCCATCCCGGCGAACGCCATCGGCCAGGCCATCCACATCACCACGGGCAGGAACCTGCCGGAGACGGACCCCGGGTTGCTGCGGAACTGCTTCGTCATGCTCGATGGCGGATGCGCGTTCCGGAAGGTCGCCGAGCCGGACACCGAGATCTACTGGGGCGCGTACCTCGGCGACCCGCGCCAGATCCTCATCCACGGAACAGTCGGGGAGGTAGGGGAGGAGATCGCCGCAGCCCGCGCCGCAGCCCGCGCCGAAAACGGGTGGATAATGGATACCTATCTCCTGCGCGCCGCGCAGCCCGCCTCCCAGACGTAGAGGGACGTTGCGCCGCGTTCGACGAAAGTAGAGGATTCGGGCGCGAGCAACCGAGTACCGCCAAAGGACACGAGAATCGTCACCAACGACGCGGCCGGAATATGGGTGAGATTCCCCATAGGCAAGACCCGGCGGGACGTGGGAAGATCACGCTCGTGTATTCACCCAGCAGCCCGACATCGGGCATCGCCCTCGAGGCGAAGGACCTGGTCAAGAAATTCGGCGACTTCACCGCGGTGGATGGCGTCTCGTTCCAGGTGCCGCAGGGCACCGTTCTCGGCGTGCTCGGCCCCAACGGCGCCGGCAAGACCACGACCGTGCAGATGATGACCACCCTGCTCACGCCCACCTCGGGCACCGCGATCGTCGCGGGATACGACGTGCGCAAAGACCCGAAAAGAGTGCGGCAGTCCATGGGGCTCACCGCGCAGTCGGCGACCGTCGACGAGCTGCTTACGGGACGCGAGAACCTCCGAATGATCGGCGATCTCTACGGCCTTCCCCGCAAGGCCACAGGTCCGCGCGCCGACGAGCTGCTCGAGAAGTTCTCGCTCACCGACGCCGCGAACAAGATCGCCAAGAGCTATTCGGGCGGCATGCGGCGACGCCTCGACCTCGCGGCGAGCCTCGTCGCGGCCCCGCCCGTCCTCTTCCTAGACGAGCCGACCACGGGACTCGACCCGCAAGCGCGCCTCGAGCTGTGGGAGGTCCTGCGCACTCTCGTCCGCGAGGGCGCGACGCTCCTGCTCACCACGCAGTATCTCGACGAGGCGGATCAGCTCGCCGACAACATCGTGGTCATTAACCGCGGGAAGGTCATCGCCGAGGGCACGCCGCTGCAGCTCAAGGACCGCTCGGGCGCCGCGGCGCTCGTCGTCACCGTGTCCCGGATCGAGGAGGTCGGGCGCGCGGAAGAGATCCTGCGCAGCCACGTCGCCGACATCCACGTAGACCACGATGCCCGGCGGCTCAGCGCACCGAGCGAGGGCGTCGGCGGGCTTGCCGCCATCGCCAACGCGTTCGCCGCCGAGGGCATCGAGCTCGACGATATCGGCCTCCAGCGCCCCAGCCTCGACGACGTGTTCCTCGGGCTCACCGGGCACCGCGCGGAGGAGAGCAACCACCAGTCTGGCGCGGGCGAGGCACCCGGAGAGAAGCAGGCCGCCGAGGAGGCGTCATGAGCACCCCCGCAATGAGCACCCCCGAGACCATCGCCCCCGCCGAGCTCGCCGCGCCGACCTTCGCCCGCCAGGTCGGCGCGATGGTCCGCCGCAACCTCATGCACATCCGGCGCCAGCCGGAGAACCTCACGGACGTCACGATCCAGCCGATCATGTTCGTCGTGCTCTTCGCCTACGTCTTCGGCGGCGCGATCCAGGCCCCAGGCGGCTCGTACCGCGAGTGGCTGCTCCCCGGGATCATGGCGCAGACGATGACTTTCTCGTCGTTCATCGTCGCGGCCGGCCTGTCGCAGGACCTCGAGAAGGGGATCGTCGACCGATTCCGCTCGCTGCCGATCTCGCGGGCGTCGATCCTCGTGGGCCGTTCGGTCTCGTCGATCATCCACTCCTCGATCGGCATCGTGGTCATGTCCATCACGGGTCTGTTCGTCGGCTGGCGCATCCACGGAGGGGCCGTCGACGCGATCGCCGGCTACCTGCTGCTCCTGCTCTTCGGCTTCGCGATGATCTGGATCGGCATCCTCGTCGGCTCTGCGCTGGGCAGCGTCGAGGCGGTCAACGGCGCGATGTTCGTCGCGGTCTTCCCGATCACCTTCCTCGCCAACACCTTCGCCCCGCCGGAGACCATGCCCACGTGGCTGCGCGTGATCGCAGAGTGGAATCCGATCTCCGCCGTCGTCCAGGGGATGCGCGAGTTGTGGGGCAACGCCCCCGCGGTCGGCCCCGACGCCGCGCTGCCGCTCCAACACCCAGAGATCACCACGATCCTCTGGGTCGTGGCGCTCACCGTGATCCTCGCGCCGCTGTCGCTGCGCGCGTTCAACCGTCGGACCAGCGGATAGTTCTCCACCCATGACGGCGGAGGAACCCGAAAGCCGGGTCGGCGCTCGCCCCGGCGAGCGCGACGGGGCGGTGCCACGGCGCAAACCGCCGGGCGTGGCCTTCGAGACTTTCGTCGAACGGCAGATCCGGCAGGCCACCGAGCGCGGAGACTTCGACAACCTTCCCGGCGCCGGCAAACCGCTGCCGAAGCGGGGCGGCGACGGTGATGACTGGTGGATCCGGCAATACGCGGAGCGCGAGGGACTCACCGGCCACGAGTTCCTGCCGCCCGCGCTGCGGCTGCGGCGCGAGCGGGAACTACTGCCGGGCAAGGCGCGGGACTGCCATTCCGAGCGGGAGGTCGAGGCGCTCGCCGCCGCGTACAACCGGGACGTCGCGGAGTTCATCCGCCGCGGGGTCGGCAACGGCCCGAACCTGCCTGTCTCCCGCGTCGATCCACGTACGCTCATAGCCACCTGGCGGGAAGGTCGGCGTGACCGAGGGCGGTAGGCCCTGCCATGTCCGAAGAGACCACCTCGCGCGAGTCCACGGATTCGCCCGCAGCACAGCAGCCCGCCCGGCTCGGGCACCCGATGATCTTCGCCAATCTCGTCGTCTCCGACGTCAAGGCGGCGACCGCCGTCTACCGCGCGCTCGGGTGGAAGGAGAACCAGGTCTTCCGCGACGAGACCACGTCCTCGATGGAGGTGAGCGACGCGATCATCGTTTTGCTCCTCGAAGAGTCAAAATTCGCGCAGTTCAAGGACCGCGACAGCTACCGCCCGGGCGGTCCGCGCGAGGTGCTCAACTGCCTTCAGTGCACTTCGAAGGAGAATGTCGACGAGCTTCTCTCGCGGGTGCGCGTCGCCGGAGCGAAGGTCACGCGGGAGGCCGAGGCCCAGGGGCCGATGTACTGCGCCGCCTTCGACGACCTCGACGGACACGGCTGGGAACTCATGTGGATGGCCCCGCCGCGCTCGCCGAGATGGGGCAATAAGGGCTGCCGGCCCCGCCGGCCCCGCTATTTCTTCAGCGCGTAGCGCAGTCGCAGCATGCCGTTCTCGAAGCGCTTCTCATCGACCAACGAGAGCTGCGCCTCCATGCCGGTGGGGAACACGGGCCCGCCGCCGCCGACCACCACGGGGCACAGCAGGATCGCGACCTCGTCGATGAGCCCGCGGCTGAGCGCCGAGCGCGCGAGCAGCGGGCCCTCGAGGGTGAGGTCCCCGCTGGCCTCTGTCTTCGCGGCGTCGAGGGCCTCGGGGGTGAGCTCCTTCTCGAGCCGTGTCCGCTCGGTCCACACCTCGCCGAGCGAGCGAGAGAACACGATCTTGTCCGCCGCCTTCCACGCCTCGGCGAAACGGGCGGACTCCGCCGATTTCTCCGCGAGCGAGGGGTCCGTCTCCCACGACGCCATCTCCGCGTAGGCGTGCCGACCGTAGAGGTAGGTGCTCACGTTTCGCGCGTCGTCGTTGATCGCCGCGATCACCTCTTCCGTGGGCTTGGCCCACGCGTAGCTGCCGTCGAAGTCCGTCTGGTATCCGTCGAGCGAGCAGGCGACAGAAAATGTGACTTTGCCCATAGTGGCGATTGTTCCACCAAGCTCGCGGTCGTGTCGGGAAACCGGCGTTGACGGCGCAGGTGCTAGGCCAGAATCGACGACGCTTCCCGCAGGTAGCGGTGTAATTCCGCCGGGACTCCCCGCTCCGAAGGGAGATCGAGCCACGCGGTGTATGCCGAGATGGCGATGCCCTGCGCCGTGAGCGCCACGGCCGACGGGATCAAATCGCCGAGCTCCTCGCCGCGGCGGCGGGCGACGAATTCGGCGATCGCCCCGCGCCAGTCGGAGTACATGAGCATCGAGTGCGCCTGGAGCTCTGGCTCGGTGAGGAGGAGCCGCATTCGACGCCGGTGCACCCCGGACTCGGAATCGGGGAAGGTATTGAAGAAGACGAGGGCCTCGCCGATCGCCTCCCGGAGCGGGACGGAGTCGCCGATGGCTTCCAGATGTTTACGCATCACCGCGATCTGATCGGCGAATTCTCCCCACGGGATTGCCGCCTTGTTGGGGTAATAGCGGAAGAGTGTGCGGCGCGAGATGCCCGCGGCGGAGGCGATGTCCTCGACGCTCGTATAGGCGTAGCCGTGCTCGGCGAACAGGCCCATCGCGGCGACGAAGATTCGCTGCCGACTGGTCGCGGGGCGGCGGCCCGGCGCGGTGGCGGAGTCTGGATTCTCCCTGCTCGGAGTGGGGTTCTTTGCCGCATCGGGTGCGCTGCCCGGGTCTCCGCGGTCCTCGCGCTTCGCCACCGGCGCCCCCTTCGTGTCGTCGATCCCGCATCTGTCTCCCGCACACCGCTCTTGGGCTGCCCGCGGTCTCTTGTCCGCCGTGCATGCGGATCGCCTCATTCTCGCAGCGCGGAGCCGGGGAGGGGCGTCATCGAAAGACACCATTGCATTTGGCACTGGGTGTCAATATGATGTGGACCACACCGCGGGCCCTTCGTGGTGTGAGGTATCCGACACGGTCGCATCAGTGGCCGGCAAGGAGGAGGTCCGAAATGGAGAACACCCGGAACGACGAGGCCATGCTCGACGAGGCCCTCATCGAAGAGGTCTCGATCGACGGCATGTGCGGGGTGTACTGAGCATGCCCGCAGCAGCACCGGCCGGTGTCGGCGAGGAAGCACCGGCAGAAGCGAACGATTCCGCCGCGGCCTTCTCGCTGGACACCGGCTGGCGCCTGCACCCGCAGGTCGCAGTCCGTCCCGAGCCGTTCGGCGCGCTCCTCTATCACTTCCACACGCGGAAGCTCTCGTTCCTCAAGAGTCCCGCGATGGTCGCCGTCATCAAGGCGCTCGACACCCAGCCCACCGCCCGCGCGGCGTGCCTCGAGGCCGGGGTCGATATCAACGAACCGCAGGTCGCGCGCCTCTACGTCCACGCACTCGGTCGGCTCGCCGAGACGAAGATGATCGTCCCGCGCTGAGCCCCGTAGCGCGACACCGAGCCCCAAAGCACACACAGCCACCAGCCCCGCAACCCCGGAGGTCCTGCCCATGACCGCCACACCCACGGCGCCGCCCGCGAAGGTCGGCCGCCTAGTCGACCAGTTCGAGAGCGGACTCGATGCCCCGATCTGCCTCACGTGGGAGCTCACGTACGCGTGCAACCTCGCGTGCGTGCACTGCCTCTCTTCGTCCGGCAAGCGTGATCCGCGCGAGCTGTCGACCGAACAATGCAAGGCGATCATCGACGAGCTGCACAAGATGCAGGTCTTCTACGTCAACATCGGCGGCGGCGAGCCGACGGTGCGCTCGGACTTCTGGGAGCTCGTCGACTACGCGACGGCCAACCAGGTCGGGGTCAAGTTCTCCACCAATGGCGTGCGGATCGACGAGAAGGTCGCGGAGCGCCTCGCGGCGAGTGACTACGTCGACGTGCAGATCAGTATCGACGGGGCGACGGCCGAGGTCAACGACGCCGTCCGCGGCCCCGGCTCCTTCGACATGGCGTGCCGCGCGCTCGAGAACCTCGACAACGCGGGATTCCGCGACGCGAAGATCTCGGTGGTGGTGACCCGCGAGAACGTCGGCCAGCTCGACGAGTTCAAGGCCCTCGCCGACCGCTACAACGCGACCCTCCGGATCACCCGCCTTCGCCCCTCCGGCCGCGGCGCCGACGTCTGGGACGATCTCCACCCGCTGCCCGAGCAGCAGCGCGAGCTCTACAACTGGCTCGTCGCGCACGGGGAAAACGTGCTCACCGGCGACTCCTTCTTCCACCTCTCCGCCTTCGAGGAGGGCCAGGGCTCCCTGCCGGGGCTCAACCTCTGCGGCGCCGGCCGAGTGGTGTGCCTCATCGACCCCATCGGCGACGTCTACGCCTGCCCGTTCGCGATCCACGAGCAGTTCCTCGCGGGGAACGTCGTCACGGACGGCGGCTTCGAGACGGTGTGGCAGGAGAGCGAGCTGTTCCGGGAGCTGCGCGAGCCGCAGTCCGCCGGCGCCTGCGGCTCCTGTGGGCACTACGACTCCTGCCGCGGCGGCTGCATGGCCGCGAAGTTCTTTACCGGGCTCCCCATGGACGGCCCGGATCCGGAGTGTGTCCAGGGATTCGGCGAGGGTCTCCTCGAGGCCGAGCGAAACGTGCCTGCGGCGTCACAAGACCATTCCCGGATCAAGGGCCTGGCCGCGCGCAAGCAGCCCCAGGGGCCGGTGCCGCTCACGCTGCTCACCACCCCGCCGCGCAAACCCTCGCACCTCTGCGACGAATCCCCGATCTAGTCGCCGAACACCCACCGCACACCATCGACCGAAGGACCCCCGTGGCTTCTCTCTCCGAACTCTCCGAGCTCAACCCGTGGCGCAAGAACCCGTGGTTCGAGTCCGTAGCCGAGGCGCAGCGGCGTGCACAGAAGCGCCTGCCGAAGAGCGTCTACTCGGCACTCGTGGCCGGCTCCGAGCGCGGCACCACGCGCGATGACAACACGGCAGCGTTCGGCGAGCTCGGATTCGAGCCGCACGTCGTGGGCGCGAAGGCCGAGCGCGCGATGGAGACCTCCGTCATGGGGCAGCCCATCAGCATGCCGGTGATGATCTCCCCGACGGGAGTCCAGGCCGTGACGCCGGACGGCGAGGTCGACGTTGCCCGCGCCGCCGCGGCGCGCGGCACCGCGATGGGGCTCTCCTCGTTCGCCTCCAAGCCCATCGAGGAGGTCGCCGCCGCGAACCCGCAGACGTTCTTCCAGGTCTACTGGCTGGGAGGGAAGGAGCAGGTGCTCGAGCGCCTCGAGCGGGCGAAGGCGGCGGGCGCCAAGGGCGTGATCATCACCACCGACTGGTCGTTCTCCATCGGCCGCGACTGGGGCAGCCCGGAGATCCCCGAGAACCTCGACGCGCGCGCGATGCTCAAGCTCGCGCCGGAGATCGCCGCACGCCCGCGCTGGGCGACGCAGTGGGCGAAGTCTGTCATCGAGAACAAGGCGATGCCCGACCTGTCGACCCCGAACCTCGTGGCCCCAGGCGAGACCGGGCCCTCGTTCTTCGGCGCCTACGGGCAGTGGCAGGGCACCCCGCCGGCCACGTGGGAGGACATCGCTTGGATCGTGGAGAAGTTCGACGGCCCGGTGATGCTCAAGGGCATCACCCGCGTCGACGATGCGCGCCGGGCGGTCGACGCCGGGGTCACGGCGATCTCGGTCTCCAACCACGGCGGCAACAACCTCGACGGCACGCCTGCGTCGATCCGCTGCCTCGCGCCCATCGCGGAGGCGGTCGGCGGCGACGTCGAGGTCCTCCTCGACGGTGGCGTGCGCCGCGGCGGCGACGTCGCGAAGGCCCTAGCGCTCGGCGCCCGCGCCGTGATGATCGGCCGTGCCTACCTCTGGGGCCTCGGCGCCAACGGCCAGGCCGGCGTGGAAAACGTCCTCGACCTGCTGCGCATGGGCCTCGACTCCGCGCTGATCGGCCTGAGCAAGTCCTCGATCGCCGAGCTTGGGCCCGACGACCTCGTGATCCCAGAGAACTTCATGCGCCGACTCGGCGAATAGCCGGCGGGCAACCGGCCACCAGCTTCCGCACCGACAAGAAGGACACCCATGGGGCAGTTCGACGGCAAGGTCGTCTACATCACCGGCATCGCCCGTGGACAGGGGCGGAAGTACGCGATCCGCTTCGCCGCGGAGGGTGCCAAGGTCATCGGCTGCGATATCGCCGACCGCGCCTCCGAGTACACGCGCTACCCGCCGTCCACCCCGGACGACTTGGCCGAGACCGAGCGTCTCGTCGCGGAGGCCGGGCGCGAATCCGGCGGTGAGCTCTTCGCCCGCGTCGGTGACGTCCGAGACCTCGCGTTCCAGCAGCAGCTCGTCGCCGATGGCGTCGCACATTTCGGCGGGCGGCTCGACATCGTCGTCGCCAACGCCGGCATCTGTAACTGGGGCAAGGTGTGGGAGATCGACGAGCAGCAGTGGAACGACACGATCGAGGTGAATCTCACGGGCTACTGGAAGACCCTCAAGGCCACCATTCCGGCGATGATCGAGGCCGGTAACGGCGGCTCGATCACGCTCCTCAGCTCGGTGGCCGGGCTCAAGGCGATGCCCGTTCAGTCGCCGTATTCGGCGTCGAAGCACGGCGTGGTCGGCTTGGCGCAGACCGCGGCGAAGGAGCTCGGTTCCCACGGCATCCGGGTCAACACCGTCCACCCCTACGGCGTGCTCACCCCGATGGGCGGCCAGGACGAGGGCGCTCACGAGGTCTTCAACGACATGCCCGAGTTCCTCCCGCACTTCGAGCCGATCCTCGGCATGGGGATGGCCAAGACGGACGACATCGCCGATACCGTCCTGTTCCTCTCCTCGGAGCAGGCGCGGACCATCACCGCGACGACATTCACCGTCGACATGGGCGCCACCAAGGTCTAGCGGTGCCGCGCGACCAACCCCCGCGGCTCGCCGTCCTCCCGCTCGGCGCGACCGAGCAGCACGGCGCGCACCTGCCGACCGACACCGATGCGGTGATCGCCGCGGCGGTGGCGGCGGGGCTCGGCGAGCGTCTTTCGCGCGCCGGGGGACCGGGAGGGCACCCGCCCATGACGGCGGAGGTCCTGCCCGCCCAGCCCTTCGGTGCCTCCGGCGAACACGCGGGATTCGCCGGGCTGGCCTCGATCGGCACCGAGGCCCTCGTCGCTGTGCTACTCGAGCTGGGGCGCTCGGTGTGCGAGTGGGCCGAGCGGCTACTCATCGTCAACGCGCACGGCGGGAATCTCGAGGCCCTCGCCGCTGCGGTCCCTCGGCTGCGTGCCGAGGGCCGCGACGTCGCGTGGTTCGGCTGCGCGACGGCCGCCGGGGCCGGAGACACCCATGCGGGTCGGGGCGAGACGTCGATCATGGTCGCCCTCGATCCGGGACGAGTGCGTCCCGAGCGCGCTGAGGCCGGCTGCACCCGCCCGATCGGCGAGATACTGCCGGAGCTCCGTGCCGGCGGCGTGGCCGCGGTGTCCCCGAACGGCGTGCTCGGCGACCCGCGCGGCGCGGATGCCGAGGAGGGCCGCGCGCTCCTCGATCGCAATATCGCTGCCGCCGAAGAGGCGGTCCTGCAGTGGGAACCCGCGCCGGACGGGCGCCTCGCAGCACCGCGCGTAGCCTGGGCGGCGAATCGGGGCGCCGGCCGCGATTAGCCCGCCGCAGAGGTGGGGCAACGGCCGATCGCACTCGAGGCGACACTCCACACGAAGAGGGGAGTAGACCTTGTCCGCACCGGTACGGGCACCGTCGGTGCCCGCCCTCGCGCCGTTCCTCGACCTATGCACTTCGGTCACGTGGATGGACGATGGGAGCTACCGGTTCGTCGGCGGCGAACCGCTCGCGATGCTCCGCCTCTCTGGCGACGCATTCCGGGGAATCCCTTTCGGCGTCAGCCCGCTCTACGTGCGGCCCGATGTCGCCGAACACCTCTACCGCCGCGGCCTGGCCCACCCCACTCCCATCGCGTTCAACGACCCGGGCGCGCTGGAGCCGCCGGCGCCGATCGACGCGCTGTCCGTCGTCATTCCCGTGCGCGACGACCCCGAGGGGCTCGCGGCGCTGCTGGCTTCCCTCGACCCGGTGACCTCGCGCGGGGCGCGGATCGTCATCGTCGACGACGGCAGTGCCGTGCCGGTGTCCGCGGAGACGCTCTCGGCCGGGGGACTGGGGGAGCAGGGAGAGTCGGGTAATGGGGGGGAGGTGCCGGGGCGAGGCACGCCGAGGGTCACCGTGCTGCGCCACGACGGGTCGCGTGGTCCCGCGGCCGCGCGAAATGCGGGGATCCGAGCCGCCGAGGAGTCAGGCGCCACGGAGGTCCTGCTCCTCGACGCCGATACGTCCGCCGACGGGTGGGATTGGCTCCCGCTGCTGCGACTCCACTTCGAGAGGGAATCAGTCGTCGCCGTCGCGCCGCGGATCGTCGCCGCCGATCCCGGACACCTCGGCATCCGCGGTTTCGAGACGGCCGGATCGGCGCTCGACATGGGCGACCGCCCCGCGCGCGTCGCATCGCGGACCTCGGTCCCGTACGTGCCGAGCGCTGCGCTCCTCCTCCATCTGCCGCGCCTGCGCGCGCTCCTCGGCGATTCGGTCGAGTTCTTCGCCGAGGACATGAACGTCGCCGAGGATGTCGACCTGTGCTGGCGAATCGTCACCGCCGGAGGGGAGATCCGCTACGAGCCTCTGTCGCGGGTGGCTCACCGGCATCGTCTCGAATTGCTGCCCATGCTGCGCCGCCGCTCCTTCTACGGCGAGGGCGCGGCCCGGCTCGCCGCGTCGCACGAGGACGAGATCGTCCCGGCGATCTTCAGCGTCTCTACACTTGTCGCGGCCGCCGGACTGTGGTGGTGGCGGCCGTGGTCCGTGGCGGGTGCCGCGGCGGCGACCGCATGGTCGGTGCGCACACTTCGCCGGTCGCTCGGTGGGGACACCGCGCTCGTGGCACGGGTCGCCGCGAAGAGTCTCGACGGCGCATTCTGGCAGCTCGCCTCCGCTCTCCTGCGGCCCTATGCGCCGGCGACGATCGCCGTCATCGCCGCTGGTCTGCCCACGCGCACAGGGCGGCGGGCCGCGCGGATCCTGGCGGTCGCCGGGGTCGCCGAGGGTCTACGGCACTGGTGGCGCAAGCGGCCCACCCAGCGGCTCCCCGTCGACGGGCCGCTCGGGCACATCGCGCTCCATCGCGCCGACGACCTCGCATACGGGATCGGTGTGTGGAAATCTGCGCTCACCGCTCGCAGCCCGCGCGCGCTGATCCCCGAAATCCGCCGATGACCCATGGCCGGCGGACCGCTCGCGTCGTGGGCGATTCCGCCGCCTGGGACGCCATCGCCGCCGACGCCATCGTCGTCGGTGCCGGGCCCGCCGGCGCGGTGGCCGCCCGCCGCCTCGCCGAAGCCGGCCTCGATGTGCTCGCCCTTGAGGCCGGGCCGGACCTGCGGGCGCACCCCGCCGCCCCGCTTCCCGCTTGGCGGCTCCCGCTGTGGGAGGAAGAGAACGGAGGGGCAGTGTCGCCCGCGCGAAGGATCCCGGCGGACGACGGTGCCGCAGGCGCGGGGGTCGCGCAGGTCTGGCGCGGGCGCGGGCCGGGCGGGTCCGCGGCGATCAACGGTGCCGCCTGGACTCCCGCCGACCCCCGGGCGCTCGAGCGCTGGCCGGGCTCCGAAGGCGAGGGTTGGCCTGAGCGCTATGCCCGCGGCCTCGAGCGTGCCGAGGCGACGATGCGGCCCGTCGCGGTCCCCGCATCGACGCTCGCCGGCGCTCTGGCCGACGCACTCGGTCGCCCACTCGAGCCCGGCCGCCTGACGATCGCCTCGGAGGCCGGCCAGCAAAGCGGCTCGCAGGCCAGCCTCGGGACCAGCCCGGAGGGCTCTCGCCGCAACCCGTGGACCGCCTATGCTCCCGAGAGCGCCGGCGCCCGGCTGCGCTGCGGAGCGCGCGTCCGCTCGCTTCTCCTTTCCGGTGGCGGGCGGCCCCGGGTCGGGGGTGTCCTGCTGGATGACGGCTCCCGGCTCATCGCCCAGTCGGTCGTCCTCGCCGCCGGCGCGATCGATACCGCGCGCCTCCTTCGCGCCGCGGCCGCCGAACTCGAGGACCGCCGGCTCGGTGGCCCGGCGGAGCTCCTCGCCGCTGCGGGCACGAATGCGCGCGAGCACCCCGAGATCCTCGTCGACGTGCCGGCCGCGCTAGCCGCCGAACTGCGCCGGCCGGACCCGCCGGGGATCCTCTGTGGCCGCATCCCGCTGGACATCGCCGGCCGCCGCCTCGAGGTGCGCCCGTACGAGGTGCCCTTCGACGTCGCTGTTGCCGGCCCGACGGTGGGCGCGTCTTCCGGACTGTCGGCTGGCGTGCCCGCAGGTCCGCTGGCCGATTCGGGCGTTCCCCTGCAGGTCGGGGTCGCGCTCCTCGACCCGCGTTCGGCGAGCGTCGTCGACGAGCGCGCCGTGCGGCTCTCGGACCGCCCCGACGCGTCCGACGCCGTGGCCCTCGGGGCCGGGGCCGAGGCCATAGGGGCTGCGCTCGTCGAGATCGCCGGACTCCGTGGGATGGAAAGGCGCGGGCCCGGGGGAGGGGAACTCCGCCGTCATAGGGGGTACTCCCAACACCTCTACGGGACGGCGCCCATGGGCATCACTACAGATGTCGAGGGTCGGGTGCCGGGGCTCGAAGGGCTGCGGATCGTCGACGCCTCAGTGATCCCCACCGGCCCCGGACTGGGCATCGGCGCGGGTCCATACGCAAGCGTCCTGGCCGTCGCGGAGGAGCTCTCGACGCAGCTCGCCGGGGAGCTCGCCGGCTAGGGATTCGAGGCGAAAGCGCCCGTGCGGTCGCCGTTGCGGGGGCACAATGCGCCCATGGGAGAAGCCACAGGGGACGCAGGAGTTATGGCACACGCAGGGAATTCGGCGCAGGCCGAGGAGTTCGAGATCCGCGGCCGGGTTGGCACGCTCGTAGGCGACCGATGGACGCCGGTAGGCGTCGAAGCCTCGGCCGCCGCCCACCCGCCCGTGCTCATGCTCCACGGTGGCGCGCAGACACGGCACTCCTGGGACCGCGCCGCGCGAGCGCTCGCGGAGTCCGGGATCGAGGTGCTCACCCTCGACGCCCGCGGTCACGGCGACAGCGACTGGGCCCCGGACGGCGACTACGACATCTTCGCGCTCGCCGACGACCTCGCCGGCGCCGCCGCCCAGCTTTTCCCCTCCGGCAGGCTTCCCGTGCTCGTCGGTGCCTCCCTCGGCGGGATCACGGGCCTCATCGCGCTCGGCCGCGGCGACGCAGTGGCATGCGCGCTCGTCCTCGTCGACGTCGCGCCGAAACTCGAGGTCGAGGGTGTGCAGCGCGTCGGCGACTTCATGCGCTCGGGCATCGAGGGCTTCGACTCGCTCGAACAGGTCGCTGAGCTCGTCTCCGCGTACCAGCCCCACCGGAAGAAGCCGCAGAGCGTCGAGGGCCTGAAGAAAAACCTCCGGCAGCGTGACGACGGACGCTGGTACTGGCACTGGGACCCGCGATTCGCGGACACCGCCAACGGCGAGAACGCCGCTATCGGCGAAGAGGTCCTGTCCGGCTATGCACGGCGGGTCGAGGTACCGACGATGCTCCTGCGCGGGCAGAACTCCGACGTCATCGCCGCCGATGCCGGAGATGCGCTGCGCAAGCAGATCCCGCACGTCTACACGCACGAAGTGGAGCGGGCGGGGCACATGATCGTCGGAGACGACAATGCGGTGTTTCTCGGCAACCTACGGTGGTTCCTCGACGAGATCTCGCCGGGCCCGGACGCGGCGGAAGAATAGTGGCCGAGGGAGTAACCGCAGGTTGGTGCGACTTTCTATGCTCCCCATAGCCGCTCGCTTCACCCTAGTGTCGCGCGTGTGAAGTAGTTTTACGGTTGGGTTTGTGAAATCATGGGGCA
>NZ_DAINST010000014.1:18682-43654 GCF_036741115.1 Dietzia sp. | reverse complement strand
CGAGCTCGCCGAACGCGAGACCATGCAGGACCTGTTCGGTCGGTACGTCGGCGAGGATGTCGTGCTCCACGCCCTCGAGAACGGCACGGAGCTCGGCGGTTCCGAGCGGACGGTCGGCGTGCTGTTCGTCGACCTCGCGGGTTCCACCGAGTTCGCCATCAAGCACTCCCCGAACGAGGTTGTGGAGATGCTCAACCAGTTCTTCCGGATCGTCGTCGAGACGGTCGATGAGCATGGCGGGTACATCAACAAGTTTCAGGGCGATGCCGCCCTGGCCATTTTCGGCGCCCCGATGGAGGCGTGGGATCCCGCGGGGCAGGCGCTCGCCACTGCCCGCGCGCTCGGCAGAAAGCTGGCATCCATCCAGCCGCTGACGGCGGGCATCGGTGTCTCCTACGGCACCGTGATCGCCGGGCACATCGGCCACGCGAAGCGCTTCGAGTACACGGTGATCGGCGACCCGGTCAACGAGAGCGCGCGGCTCACCGCGCTCGCCAAGGAGGTCGAGGGCGGCGTCCTCGCGGCACGACGCGCCATCGAGGCCGCGGACACTGAGGAGGCGGACCGCTGGACCTTCGGCCGAGCCGTGGAGCTCCGCGGCCGCGGGGTGCTCACGCAGCTCGCGCGGCCCCTGCGGCCCACGCTGGCCGATCGCTGGCAGGCCGCCCGGGACCTCGGGCTCGAGGAGCTGCCGAACATCACCGAGCCCACGATGCGCGCCGAGCTACTCACCGAAGAGGACGGCGCGGGCCCGGACGCACACCCGCACGAAACCGATGCGAACGGGGCCGATACGAACCCTGCCGGCGCGAACGTGGCCGACCCGAGCGAGGCCGGACCCCGCCGCTAGCCGCGCGCCACCGCCCCGCCCCCGGGAGCTAGGGCGTGTCTCCTTATTCGCGTAGCCAGATCAGGATCGCTGACAGGACGACGGCGGCACGGTAGGTGATGGCGAGTTTGTCGTAGCGCGTCGCGAGGCCGCGCCACTGCTTGGCGTAGGCGAAGAAGCGTCCCACGACGTTTCAGTTCTTGTAGGTGTTGACGTCGAAGGTCGGCGGCCACCCGCCTCGGGAGCCCTTCTTTTTGCGCGCGGCGGTCTGGTCCTTCTTCTCGGTGATGACTACACAGATTCCGCGACGTCGCAGGTACTCGCGATTGCCTCGTGAGCCGTCGGCGCGATCAGCCAACACCGAGTCCGGGCGGATTCGAGGGCGCCCACGATCGGTGCGTGGTACTCGAATGTCAGCAAGCAGCGCAGTCAGCATCACCCGTCATGGCGCTGACCTCCGGTGACGATGATCGCTAACGGCCGACCGCGCCCATCAACGGCGTGGTGGATCTTGGAGGTCAATCCGCCACGGGAGCGGCCGATGGCATGACCAGCGGGTTCGACCTCACAACCGGGCAGACTCTTGAAATTCGATACAGCCCCCTGCGGGCTGGTCAGGCCTGGTCGTGTTCGTCGCGCGCTGATGAGCACGAGTGATCGTCCCGTCGACAGACGTTCCAGTCGACCCGTCCGGCAGCATCTGCCTCGGCGAGAATCTGGGCCAGGACACGATCCCAGGTACCGTCGCGGGCATAGCGGCGATGGCGTTTCCACACCGGCTGCCACGGCCCGAATCGATCCCTCGGCAGATCTCGCCACCGAATCCCGACCCGATAGCGGTACAGGATTGCTTCGAAGATCCGCCGATCATTGCCGAACGGGGCGACCACGCTTGCCCGCATTCGACGGCAGCGACGGCGCTATCTGCTCCCATTGCCCGTCAGTGAACACCTGGAATCGATCCCTAACCTCAGCCACCAGCCCAGATTGCCGTCACCGGACGACTCCAATTAAGAGACACGCCCTAGTCCCCCGAGGATTTCGCGGCGGCCTTGCGCACGCCGGAGACGCCGGTCTTGCTCGCCTTCTTCGTGCCCGTTCCCTTCTTCGCGACCCGCGTGCCGGTCTTAGCCGCCGCGCGTGCCCCGGAGGACTTGCGGGCGGTCTTCTTGGCCGGGGTCTTCTTCGCGGCCTTCTTCGCCGCGGCGCTGTCCGGGTCCGCCTCGGCCGCCCGCTGCTGATCCCGGCGGGCCGAGAGTAGCTCGGATGCGCGATCGGGAGTCACGGTCTCGGGAGTATCCCCCTTGCCCAGGGAGGCGATGGTGTCGCCGTCCGTCACGTACGGACCGAAGCGGCCGTCCTTGACGAGGATCTTCTTCGAGGTCACCGGGTCGTCGCCGAGGTCCTTGAGGTACGAGGGCTGTCCGGAACGACCGCGCCGCTTGGGCTCGGAGTAGATCCGACGAGCATCGTCGAGCGTGACCGTGAACAGCTCCTCCTCGCTACCGAGTGAGCGGGAGTCGTTGCCCTTGCGCAGGTAAGGACCGTAACGGCCGTTCTGCGCGGTGATCTCCTTGCCGTCTGACGGGTCGGTGCCCACCACGCGGGGCAGGGAGAGCAGGCGCAGCGCCTCCTCGAGCGTGACGGTCTCGGCGTCCATCGACTTGAACAGCGAGGCCATCTTGCCCTTCGGCTCCTGGAAGTCCTTCGCGGCCTTCTTCGCCACCTTCTTCGCGGCCTTCTTGGCCTCGGCGTCCGTCGCACCGTCCCCGAGCTGCTTCTCGAACTCCTTTGCCTCGACATCGGCGCCGGCCGCGGCGCGCGCGGCCTCGAGCTCCTCCTCGCCCATCTTCGGCAGGAGCTCGGCGACATAGGGGCCGTACGGGCCGTCCTTGACCACGATCTCGTGCGTGGTCTCCGGGTCCTCGCCGAGCTTTCGGCCCTCCTGCGGGATCGCGAAGAGCTTCTCTGCCACCTGGAGAGTTAGCTCGTCCGGATTGAGCGCGATGGGAAGGTTCGCCCGCTGTTCCTGCTGTTCGCCATCGGAATCGACGTAGCGGCGCATAAGGTACGGCCCATAGCGACCGTTGCGCACGTAGACCGTGCGGCCCTCGGTGTCCTCGAACAGGCGGATCGAGTTGAGGCTGGCCGCGTCGATCTCTGCCAGGCGGTCGTCGACCAGGTGCTTGAGCCCGACCGCCGCGCGATCGTTCTCCTCCGGCAGGCCCTCGACGGCCGCGCGGCCGAAGTAGAAGCCCTTGAGCCACGCCGTGCGCGACTCCTGCCCAGACGCGATCCGGTCGAGATCGTCTTCCATGAGGGACGTGAAGTCGTAGTCGACGAGTGTGCCGAAGTTCTCCTCGAGCAGCCGCACCACGGGGAACGCGAGCCACGAGGGCACGAGCGCGTTGCCGCGCGAGTACACGTAGCCGCGCGCCTGGATCGTGTTGATGATCGACGCGTAGGTCGACGGGCGGCCGATGCCCATCTCCTCCATCGCCTTGACCAGCGATGCCTCTGTGTAGCGGGCCGGCGGGTTGGTCGAGTGGCCCTCGGGCGAGATGCTCTCGGGCGAGACCGTCTGCCCCTCGGCGAGCTGCGGGAGCCTCGACTCCCCCTTGCCCTTGCCGTCGCCGGGCTCATCATCCATCGCGTCGTCGTCGAACACCCGGAGGAAGCCGGGAAACGCGATGGTGCGGCCCGAGGCATTGAAGATGGTGTCGCGGAAGCCCGAGTCGTTATCGGCAGCGCGCGCCGCGATCTTGACCGACACCGAGGTGCCGCGCGCATCGGCCATCTGCGAGGCCAGCGTGCGCTTCCAAATGAGGTCGTAGAGCAAGTGCTCCTCGGCCGAGAGCACAGGGCGCAGCTCGCCAGGGGTCTGGAACGACTCGCCCGCGGGGCGGATCGCCTCGTGCGCCTCCTGCGAGTTCTTGACCTTGCGGTCGTAGCGACGTGGCGCATCGGCGACGTACTCGGAGCCGAACAGGGTCGACGCCGCGTCCCGCGCGGCCTGCGTGCCGGCGGCCGACAGAGTCGTCGAGTCGGTACGCATGTAGGTGATGTAGCCGTTCTCGTACAGCCGCTGTGCCACGCGCATCGTCCGCGAGGACGTGAACCGCAGCTTGCGGCCGGCCTCTTGCTGCAGCGTGGAGGTCATGAACGGGGCCGAGGGGCGCCGCGTGTACGGCTTCGACTCGACGCTCGAGACCTCGAACTCCGCTTTCTCCAGGCCACCCGCGAGCGCCTTCGCGGCGGCCTCGTCGAGAGTGACGACGTCCGCCGCCGCGCCCCCGGCCTGCCCATCCGCGGAACCGGCCTTGAGCTTGCCATCGGGCCCGAAATCCCGGCCCTGCGCCACGCGCTTGCCCTCTACCTGGGCGAGCTTCGCGGGGAACGTTCGCCGCCCGCCGGTTGCGGAGTCCTCGCCGCTGACCTCGGCCTCGATGTCCCAGTAGTTCGCGGAGATGAACGCCATGCGCTCGCGCTCGCGCTCGACGATGATCCGCGTGGCCACGGACTGCACGCGGCCCGCGGAGAGGCCGCGCTGGATCTTCTTCCACAGCACCGGCGAGACCTCGTAGCCGTAGAGGCGGTCGAGGATGCGGCGGGTCTCCTGCGCGTCGACCAGGTCCTGATCGAGCTCACGCGTGTTGTCCACGGCCTCGCGGATCGCGGGCTCGGTGATCTCGTGGAACACCATGCGCTTGACCGGGACCTTGGGCTTGAGCACCTCGAGCAGGTGCCAAGCGATGGCCTCGCCCTCGCGGTCGGGGTCGGTGGCGAGCAAGAGCTCGTCGACGCCCTTGAGCTCGCGGCGCAGGGTCGCGACCTTCTTCGCCTTATCGGAATCGACCACGTAGATCGGCTCGAAATCGTTGTCTGGGTCGACCCCGAAGCGCGCCCACGGCTCCTTCTTGTACTTCGCCGGGACATCGGCGGCGCGGCTCGGGAGATCGCGGATGTGCCCGACCGAGGCCTCGACCACGTAGTTCGAGCCCAGAAACTGCTGGATCTTCTTGGCCTTCGTCGCGGACTCCACGATGACGAGCCGCTTGATATCGCTACCGGCCTTCGTGCCGGTCGCCGCCTCGGTCGCCACGTGGCATCCCTCCTCTTGCCTAAGTCTTGCCGTATTCGCGCAGTTCTCCGCGCAACGAACCACACGGCCTCCGTGCGATCTCCGCACGACACTGCCGAACGCCCCGGCCTCCCGCCCATCCTGCATGACTATTGCATGCCACTCCGACATCGACCGCCCGGAGCCGGGGCGAAAGGGCCATGCCGGCTGGGCCGGGACGGCACCGGAGCTATGAATCCCACCGGCGCGACGCGAACATGCGTCCTTATCTAATACACCTATCACCGCCACTTCCCCGCCTGCCACCCGCTCCAGACGTCGCGGCGTGCCGGACCTCCGCCGTCAGAAGAAAATTAGAACGCGTGTCAGTTTTTGATATAGCGTGGTGACTTGTCGCACAATGATCTTTTCGGCATCCATCGGGAGGGCACCTACGTGAGTACGGCGTCGAAGCAGAAACTCGACAAGGTCGTCATCCGCATTGCCGGTGACTCGGGCGATGGCATGCAGCTCGCCGGTGACCAGTTCACCTCCGAGGCGGCATCCTTCGGCAACGACCTCGCCACGCAGCCGAACTACCCTGCGGAGATCCGAGCGCCACAGGGCACGCTCCACGGCGTATCGAGCTTCCAGATCCAGATCGCCGACTACGACATCCTCACCGCCGGCGACCAGCCCGACGTGCTCGTGGCGATGAACCCTGCGGCTCTCAAGGCAAACCTCGCCGACCTGCGCAAGGGCGGAATCGTTATCGTCAATTCCGACGAGTTCACCAAGCGCAACCTCACGAAGGTCGGCTACGAGGGCAATCCGCTCGAGACCCCGGAGATGGAGCAGTATCAGCTCCACGAGGTGGCGATGTCCTCGCTCACCATCGGCGCGGTGGAGAGCGTCGATATCGGCAAGAAGGACGCCGAGCGCTCGAAGAACATGTTCGCCCTCGGCCTGCTCACGTGGATGTACGGCCGCACGGTCGAGTCGATCGAGTCTTTCCTTGGGTCCAAGTTCGCGAAGAAGCCGCTCATCCTCGAGGCCAACCTCCTCGCGCTTCGTGCGGGTTGGAATTACGGCGAGACCACCGAATCCTTCGCCTCGGAGTTCGAGATCTCCCCGGCGAAGCTGCCGGCGGGCACGTACAGGCAGATCACCGGCAACACCGCGACGGCCTACGGCCTCGCCTCTGCGGGCCACTCCGCGGGCATGTCCGTGTTCCTCGGCACCTACCCGATCACCCCGGCCTCGGACATCCTCCACGAGCTATCGAAGCTCAAGTCCTTCGATGTCACGACCTTCCAGGCCGAGGACGAGATCGCGGGCATCGGCGCGGCCATCGGCGCCTCCTACGGCGGCGCCCTCGGCGTCACCTCGACGTCCGGCCCCGGTCTCGCGCTCAAGTCCGAGGCGATCGGCCTGGCGGTGATGACCGAGCTCCCCCTCGTGGTGATCGACGTACAGCGCGGCGGCCCCTCGACCGGCCTGCCCACGAAGACGGAACAGTCCGACCTGCTCCAGGCCATGTTCGGCCGCAACGGGGAGTCCCCGGTGGCGATCCTCGCGCCGAGCTCCCCCTCCGACTGCTTCGAGATGGCACGGGAGGCCGCTCGGATCGCCGTCACCTATAGGACTCCGGTCCTGCTCCTCACGGACGGGGCGATCGCCAACGGCTCCGAGCCGTGGGCGATCCCGGACGTGGAATCGCTGCCGGCCATCGACCCGAACATCGCCACCGCACCGGAGGACGACGAGGAGGCCGGATCGTTCCTGCCCTATGCGCGCGATCCCGAGACGCTCGCCCGTAACTGGGCCGTGCCCGGCGAGCCCGGGCTCGAGCACCGCATCGGCGGGCTCGAGAAGGCGAACGGCACGGGCAACATCTCGTACCACGGCCCCAACCACGAGCTCATGTCCCGCGTGCGCGCGCTCCGCGTCTCACGTATCGACGTGCCCGACCTCGAAGTCGACGACCCGGCCGGCGCGGACACTCTCATCATCGGCTGGGGCTCCTCGTTCGGCCCCATCGGCGAGGCCGTACGCACCGCGCGCGGGAAGGGCTATTCCATCGCCCGCGCACACCTCAAGTACCTCAACCCGATGCCGAGCAACATCTCCGATGTACTCGAGCATTACCGCCGCGTGATCGTCCCCGAGATGAACCTCGGCCAGCTCTCCATGCTGCTCAAGGCCCGTTTCGACGGAGACATCCAGCCGGTCACCAAGATCCGCGGCCTCGCCTTTACCGGCGAGGAGCTCGCGGCGGCCATCGAGGAGGAGTTCGCCGGGACCCTTCGCGAGACCGAGCACGAGAAGTACCGGAGCGCGCTCAAGGACGTCGTCACGACCACCGGCGCCCCCGTCCACCTCACGCCACGCCCCGGGCTCACCAACGCCTACGCCGGCGACTCCGATTTCGACTACGAGGACGGCAACCGATGACCATCACCGATCGAGACTCCGCAGGCGACCTCCTCGGCCGAGACCTCCTCGGCGGCCAGGACCTCGTCCCGAAGACCGACGCCACGATGAAGCCCAAGGACTTCACCAGCGACCAGGAGGTCCGCTGGTGCCCGGGCTGCGGCGACTACGTGATCCTCGCGACCGTCCGTCAGGTGCTCCCCAAGCTCGGCCTCAAGCGCGAGAACATCGCCTTCATCTCCGGCATCGGCTGTTCGAGCCGGTTCCCGTATTACCTCGAGACCTACGGCGTGCACTCGATCCACGGGCGCGCTCCCACGATCGCCACGGGCCTCGCGACAACGCGGCCGGACCTGTCGGTGTGGGTCATCACCGGCGACGGCGATGCCATGTCGATCGGCGGCAACCACCTGATCCACGCGCTGCGCCGCAACGTCAACATGCGCGTGCTCATGTTCAACAACCGGATCTACGGGCTCACGAAGGGGCAATACTCGCCGACCTCAGAGGAGGGAAAGGTCACCAAGTCGACCCCCGTCGGCTCGATCGACCATCCCTTCAACACCCTCTCCCTCGCGCTCGGCGCACAGGGAAGCTTCGTCGCCCGTGCGCTCGACTCGGACCGCAAGGGGCTCATCGAGGTGCTCGAGGCCGCGGCTCAGCACCGAGGGACGGCGTTCGTGGAGATCCTCCAGGACTGCCCGATCTTCAACGACGGTTCCTTCGATCTCCTTCGCAAGGACGAGGCCGAGGATCACCTGATCCACGTCCGCCACGGCGAGAAGATCATGTTCGGCGCCGAGCAGCAGTACTGCGTGGTCCAGGAGGGGTTCTCGCTCGCCGTGCGGAACGTCGCGGACGTCTCCGACGACGCGATCGTGGTCCACGACGCGCACTGCGCCGATCCCGCGTACGCGCAGGCGCTCGCGGCGCTCAGCGCGCAGGATCTCTCGTACACCGTGGTCGGGATCATCCGCCAGGTCTCGCGTCCGACCTATGACGACCAGGCACGCGCCCAGGTCGCCGATGCCATGGAGAACGGCTCGACCGATCTGCAGTCTCTGCTCGCGGGCAACAACACCTGGACGGTCGAGTAGGCGCCTACCGCCCCGCGAGCGGCAGCGCCGCGGGCTCGGGCCCGCCGAGCTCGGCGGCGAGAAGGAAGGCCCGCGAGCCGGCCTTGCCCTGCTTCGCCGTGCGCAGCGCCTGCGTGGACGCCCACTGGATTGCGAGCTCCTCGAGTGCCTTCGCACCGGTGAGGGCGCGAGCGGCGAGCGGGTCTCCGTCCATCGGGCCGCCACGGGTGGCGGTTTCGCCTGCTCCGCCTTCGGCCTCCTCTCGCCCCTCGGAGTCCGCTGAGTCCCCTGCGACCTCCGCTGCCCCGGCGCCCTCTACGAGCCTCGCCGAGACGGCCCAGTCCGGGCGCACCCACTTGGCCGAGGGCCCCGCGGCCTCCTTGCCCGACGCGAAGGCAGAGTCGAGCGCGGCGACGGCATCGACCACCGCAGCATCCGTCGCCTCGGCGTCGACGAGGAACGAGGCGAACTCGCCGGCCGCCTCCGCGGCGCGCGCCGAGAGCGGCCACACCGGTCGGTTGCGCACGAGCCGGGCAAAGCCGTCAGCGTCTGCCGTCTGGTCGATCACCCAAGCACCGCGCAGGCGCGGCCCCGGATCCTCGGGAGTGACGGCGACGTGCCACACCGCCAGGCGCTCCCCTCCCCCGGGCTCCTTCTCCTCGCCCGCGTCAACGACGGCCACGACGCCGGCGGTCTCGGCGCTCAGTTCCTCGGTGATCGGCATGTCCCCGACTCTACGGGGCGCGGAACTCCGTCGTCAGAGGTGGGGAAAGTACCCGAGCAACCGGGGCGAACCGCCAGGCTGGACAAATGAGTCGTGCCCGGCCGCCGACGCGTGGTCGGGGCCGGGCACGCTCGTGCGCCGGGGCGCGGGGCTGCCGGACGGATCCGGGCCGATTACTCGGCCTTGGCGGCCTCGATGTCGAGGATGATGGTGATCTGGTCGCCGATCACCGATCCGCCGCCCTCGAGCGGCATCTCGAAGTCGATTCCGAAGTCCTTGCGCGAGATCTTGCCCTCGGCCTCGAAGCCGGCGACGGCGCCTGACTGCTCGTTGCCCTGGTGGACGCCGAAGAACGAGCCCTTGAGCGTGACGGGGCGGGTATTGCCGTGGATGGTGAGGTCGCCGGTGACCTCGGCGTCCTCGCCCGAGCCCTTGACCTCGGTGGAGACGAAGTCGATCGTGGGGAACTCCTCGGCGTGGAAGAAGTCCTTGGAAGCGATGTGCTGGTCGCGCTGGGCGTTGTTGGTGTTGATCGTCGAGGCGTCGATCTTGGCCGTGATCTTCGTGGCGCCGTCCTCGGCGACCTCGATGGTGCCGTCGACGCCCGTGAAGTTGCCGTTGACCTTCGAGACCATCATGTGGCGCACGCGGAAGCCGACGTTGGAGTGGACTGCGTCGACCTTCCAGGTGCCTGCGGTGAGTCCGTCGAATCCTGCCATTTTGAGCTCCTTGAACGAGTGGTGTTGGTGAGACTTCTACTGATTGTCGTGCCGGATTTCCTTCCGACGAGATACAACCTACGCCGATTTAGGTGACACGTCAACCATTATTTCGATTTCGCCGCTACCAGCCGTTTGGCACGTCTGGATCTCGCGACGAAGGGCGGGGGTCGGCACATATCAGGCGGCAGACCGTTCGATGACGACGTGCCGCACGATCCCATCGGGGCCGAAGGTGCGCTCGACGATGTCGACGGCGCCGTCCGCGGACACCGCGAGAGCCGTCTGGCAGCGCGTTCCGTAGCCGGGCATCCGGACGAAGGGCGCCGAGAGGAACCACTCGCGGACCACGGGCACGCCGGTACGCGGGATATCGGCGAGCGGCGCCCGCGCGCGGGAGAGCAACGGCGCGAGAAGAGCCTCGGCCCAGGGCGGGGTCTGGGGGTCGCGATCCGCTGGGGCACCGGCACCGGCCACGTGGGAGACATCGGGGGAATCGGACGAACTGGGCGAACCGGACGCGCCGTGAATGCAGGCCTCGCCATCCTTGGGTCCCGCCCAATCGCGCAGCATCCGCTCGACCCCGGCGACGGCGCGCTGCGCCTTGGGCCACGGCGTGTCGAGAGAGGCATTGGACAGCGCGTGGAGGCCTTCACCCACGAGCTCCGGGCCGGACTCCCCGGGCGCACCCACGGGATCGTCGTCGGCGCGCCCGCGGTTCGAGACCCACTGCAGCTCGTCGGGGTCGCCCCACAGGAGGTTCACGGGGCCGAAACCGTCGAGATCGTCGGGGACCTCTCCGGCGAGGCCGTGGAGTGGGAGTCGCCCGCGCGAGAGGCGCCCGGGACCGGGGTCGGCGTCGCGAACGTTGGTCACCGCCGAGAAGCGGCCGCCGGGAGCTGCGGCGAGCCAGGTGCCGCCGGCAGAGTCGTCCCGCCCCGCCAGGACTCCGCGTGAGGCGAGGGCGGCGGAGATATCGGGACAAGCGCCGTCATCCGCCGAACCCCCGCCCCGCTCCACGCCGGGCCGTTCCACCGACTCCGCGCCCGGCCCCACGAGCCCCTCACGCACCTGCCGCTCCGACCACCGCTCGAGCGGGGCCGTATTGCGGACGAAGAACTCGTCGCGGTTGGCGGCGACGATCAGGGGGTAGTCCGGGTGGACGTGGCGGGCGACAACGATGAGGCACACGCCACCAGCATGCCGCGCTCGCCGCCCGCGCGCATGGCTCGAAATAGACGAAACCCGGGATCGCTGCTGCGATCCCGGGCTACGTTGCAGTGCCTCGTCGGCGACTAGATGGCGCGAACGCCCATCGCCTGCGGGCCCTTCTGGCCGTTTCCGATCTCGAACTCGACACTCTGGTTCTCTTCGAGGGTACGGAAGCCGTTGCCCTGGATCTCCGAGTAGTGAACGAAGACGTCGGCGGAGCCATCCTCGGGGGCGATAAAGCCGTAGCCCTTTTCAGCGTTGAACCACTTCACAGTGCCCTGTGCCATGCGTATGTAAATCCTTGTCTAACTGGGGGTTCGGCGCACTCTGGATCCGTACGCCGGGCCGAATAAGGCTATCGAGAACCGAATGCGAAGTCCTGGGCGGGGCCCGGAGACTTCGACACTGCGGAAATACGCGTGCCCGCATCATGAGATCCTGCATGGGGAAACACCGACACAGAAGCTGCGACCGAAATTAAGTACAACATGAAGTTTGGCAAAGGGAAACCCCTTTTTCCGAAGGAGCACTCATATTTGGTGCCGAGCCGCCCGCTCGCTCCCGTCCGGACGCCCTCGTGAGTCGCCCCGAACCCCTTCCCCGCACTCGGACGCAGCCGTTCGGTCCGCCGCCGCGCGGGCGCTAACCTGAGGGACATGACGACGCCGGACCCCTCTACCCAGGACAAACGGAATTCGCTCGCGAATCGTCCGGCGCCTCTGACCTTCGGCCGCGAGCTCCTCGACGAGGTTCTCCGCGTCGCCCGTCCGGCCCACACGGACCCCGTGACATTCGTCGCCGAATTACCCCCACAAGTAGCTACTTTCTCCGACTGGCCGGAGTGGACGCTGCCCGAGTTGCGCGCCCATCTCGCCGATTCGGGAGTCGCGCGGCCGTATTCGCATCAGGTCGCCACGGCGGAGGCTGCGCACGCCGGCGAGCACGTCGTGGTGTCCACGGGCACGGCCTCGGGCAAGTCGCTGGGCTACCAGTTACCGGCTCTGAGCGACCTAGCCCGCTTCCCGCGGGCCACGGCGCTCTACCTAGCGCCCACGAAGGCGCTGGGCCAGGACCAGCTCGAATCCCTCGTCCAGCTCGTCGACGCCGTCCCCGCGCTCCGCGACATCGCCCCAGCCACCTACGACGGCGACACCCCACCCGAGGCCCGCCGCTTTATCCGCGAGCACTCGCGCTGGATCGTCTCCAACCCCGACATGCTGCACCTGTCGATCCTCGGCCGGCACGCGGCGTGGACCAGGCTGCTGCGCAATCTCCGCTACGTGATCGTCGACGAGTGCCACTCGTACCGCGGCGTGTTCGGCTCGAATGTCGCGCTCATCCTGCGTCGCCTCGACCGGCTCGCCCGGGCGCTCGGCGCGTGCCCGACGTTCGTGCTCGCCTCGGCGACGACCTCCGATCCAGGCGAGGCCGCGTCGCGTCTCGTGGGACATCCGGTGTCCGCCGTCACCGAGGATGGCTCGCCGCAGGGCGGGCGCACGGTGGCGCTGTGGGAGCCGGGGCTCGTGCCGGGGAGCGTCGGCGAGCAGGGGGCGCCGGTGCGCCGGGCGGCGGCCTCGGACGCCGCGCGGATCATGGCCTCGCTGTTGCGGCAGGGCGCGCACACCATCTCGTTCGTGCGCTCGCGCGCCGGGGCGGAATCGCTCGCGCTGCGCACGAAGGGCTTGTTGTCTGACGCCGGAGGCCGCGTCGCCCCGGACGGCGAGGGCGCGGGGGCAGGCGGCGCGGCGGACCCGTGGGGCTCGGACCCGGGAGGGCCGGAACCAGGGGCTTCTGATCCGTGGGGATCGGATCCGCTCGACCTCGGACTCGGGGCGAAGGAGGCCGCGGACCTCGCCGGGCGCGTGGCCGCGTACCGCGCGGGCTACCTCGCCTCCGAGCGGCGGGCGATCGAGAAGGCGCTGGGCGACGGGACGATCATGGGCGTCGCCTCGACCTCGGCGCTCGAGCTCGGCGTAGACATCTCGGGACTCGACGCCGTGATCTCCGCGGGCTTCCCCGGCACGCGGGCGTCGTTCTGGCAGCAGGCGGGCCGCGCGGGGCGGCGCGGGCAGGGATCGCTCGTCGTGCTCGTCGCCCGCGACGATCCGCTCGACACCTACCTCGTCCACCACCCGGAGGCGTTGCTCGGCAAGCCGGTGGAAGCGACTGTCACCGATCCCACGAACCCCGTGCTCCTCGACGGCCAACTGCGCTGCGCCGTCTCGGAGTACCCGATGACCCACGCCGACGCCGAGGCCTGGGGAGCCGTGCCGGTCCTCGAGTCCCTCGCCGAGCGCGGTCTCGTGCGGCGCCGCCGCGCCGGCTGGTACCCGGGGGTCGACGAGGGAGATCCGCACCCGGAGGTCGATATCCGCGGCACCGGCGGCGCGCAGGTGGCCATCGTGGACGGCACCTCTGGGAAGATCCTCGGTTCTATCGACACCGGGCGCGCGCGGACGCAGGTACACCCGGGAGCGCTGTACCTGCACATGGGCGAGTCGTTCGTGGTCGACGAGCTCGACCTGGTGGACAACGTGGCGATCGTGCGGCCCGAGGACCCGGGTTGGTCGACGAGCGCGCGCGAGAAGGTCTCCCTCGATCTCGTCGCCGAGCTCGAGAAGCTCGATGCGGGACCGGTGCAGGCGGCGCTGTGCGAGGTGGAGGTGACGACGCAGGTCGTGGAGTTCGAGCGGCGGGACCGTTATGGGCAGGTTCTCGAAGTCGCGCCGCTCGACCTGCCGCCGCAGACGCTGTTCACCAAGGCCGTGATGTACACGGTGAGCCCCGCGCTGCTCCGCGCCGCCGGGATCGCCGAGGCCGACGTACCCGGTTCGCTGCACGCGGCCGAGCACGCGGCGATCGGGCTGCTCCCGCTCGTCGCGACGTGCGACCGGTGGGACATCGGCGGGCTGTCCACGGACCTCCACCCCGATACCGGGCTGCCCACGGTGTTCGTCTACGACGGCTACGCGGGCGGCGCGGGCTTCGCCGAGCGCGGTTTCCGCCGCCTCGCCGCGTGGCTCTCGGCGACCCGCGCGGCGATCGAGTCGTGCGAGTGCGAGTCCGGCTGCCCCTCGTGCGTGCAGTCGCCGAAGTGCGGGAACGGCAACAATCCGCTGGACAAGGCCGGCGCGGTGCGCCTGCTCGTCGAGGTCGCCGGATGCCTCTCCGCCGCGGGAGCAGAGTAGGCGGATCGCGAGTCGCCACGTCTCCTAATACCCCCTGGGGGTAACTGGAGTATGCTCGTACACAGCACCGATCGAGGAGAAACCCATGCGCCGTACACCCCTACTCCCTGGAATCGCCCTCGCGGCGGTCGCCGCCCTGACGCTGTCCGCCTGCTCGGGGGAAGGCTCGGATTCGGCATCGGGAGACCACGCGGGCCATGCGACCTCCGCGTCGGCCTCGGAATCGTCGGCCGCGGACGGCCACTCCCACGAGGGCACGGGGAGCAGCACACCCTCTACGGGCGTCATGGATTCGATGAACCACGCTCATGACGCCGACGGCGGACCCGCGCCCGAGGGCATCGCCCCGGCCGCGGATCCGAAGTTTCCCGTGGGCTCGGAGGTCGTGATGCACGCCGAACACATGCCCGGGATGGACGGGCAGAAGGCGACGGTATCGGGCGCGTTCTCCACGACGACGTACTCGGTGACCTACACGCCGACCACCGGGGGCGAGCCCGTGGTCGACCACAAGTGGGTCGTGCAGGAAGAGCTCGTCGATCCGCCGGCGGCGCCGATCCCGGACGGCACGGAGGTCACACTCGCCGCCACGCACATGCAGGGCATGGAGGGCGCGAAGGCCACCATCGTCTCCTCGACGCAGGAGACGGTCTACATGGTCAATTTCGACATGGACGGCATGCCGATGAAGAACCACAAGTGGGTCACCGAGAGCGAGCTCTCCGCCGCCTAACGCCGCTCCGCTTCGAGGCCCGGGAAGACTTCGGCCGGTCCCGCCCGCGCCTGCCCCGAGGCGTTGGCCGTGAGCACGGGGACCACTACTTCCATATAGACGTCCCCGCCTCCCAGTTCCCTGCACGCCACCGGCCGCGCACCGTTGCGGGCAGCGAAGTCCCTGCCTGCGGCGCACGCCGCATCGCCGTCCGCGCCGTCGCGGAGCGCCCCGGCCGCCGCCAGCGCCGAGAGGTCGGCCGCCGCCTGTGCCCGGTGCCTCGAGAGCACCGCCGCGCCGAGATGCGCGAGGCCGACGAAGACGAGAAGCAGTGCGGCACAGGCGACGGCGGCCCACGTCGTCATGACCCCGGCGTCCCGGTCCTCGGCTACCGCGTACCCGGTCCGGATGTCGGCCCGGCTCGCTGTCCGGTCTGATGTCGGGCTCACGGCGCTGCCCCCGGCTCCACGCTGGCCGCCGCCGTCGCTGACAGCTCGAGGCCCAAGCTCTGCGGGAGCCCGGGCGCGGGCACGTCGACGGTCGCCACGATCACGCTTCCGGCCTGTGCGGGCTCATCTCCTGCGCCGGAGATCCGGACCTCGCCACTGCGTCCGTCGAGCACGCGTTCGCCGGCCGCCACGCCGGCCTCGGTACCCGACACCGCTGCCGATCGCGCGGCCTCGCGGGCGGCGTCGACGGCGGAGATCTGGGCAAGGATCGCCCCGATACCGCCGACGGCCATCGCGAGGACGGCCACGACCGAGGCGAGCGCGATGGCCGCCTCGACCGTGACCATTCCCGCGTCCGCGCAATCGCGCCCGCCCCCTAGCCGACCCTCGTGGACAGCGCCCGCTCGAAGAGGCCCTCGAGCGCCCCGGAGACGGTGTCCCCCGAGACGATTACGTAGAGCAACGCGGCGAATGCCGCGGCGCTCAGGGTCCCGATGGCGTATTCCGTGGTCGACATCCCGGCGTCGCCCGCGACAGCCCTGCTCAGCCGCGTGCGGAGCGCCACGAGGCGCGCGGCCCACGACTCCTCCGGAGACGCCGGCTCTCTCCGACCATCTGCCGGGCTTTCCTGCAAGGGTTCGCCCCTGCGCGCTTCGCCGCCGTGTTCCTCGACGACCACGCTCGTCGAGCCCTCCTGCGCGGTCGCTCCTGCATTCCGAACTGCATCCATGGACGGTTCCCTTCTCATTTTCTTCGTCCCCCGAGGCGTCTCCGCGGGGGAGGTTCCGATGCCGGGCGCTCACGCGAACACCTCCGGCAGAATCCGCCCGGCGAGCCCGAGCACCACCGGCGCGACCCCGAGGCACACGAACGCCGGGAGGAAGCACGCGCCGAGCGGCCCGGCGATGAGGACGCCGGCGCGTTCGGCAGCCGCCCTTCTCCCCGTGGCCGCCCGGTCTCGGGCTTGCCCGGCGGCGCGGCGCAGCGCCTCGACCACCGATCCGCCCGCGCTCTCGCTCCTTCCCAGCGCCTCGCGCACCCGGGGAATGACGCCGGACATCACTTCCACCCGGCCCAACGCCTCGGCTACTCCTTGCCCCATGGCGGCCTTCGCCGAGGCCGTGCCGAACGCGGCCGCTGCCCCGCCGGGGACCACCGATGCGACGGCCCGGAGCGCGGCGGCGGGGTCGAGTCCTGCGGCGTACGCAACGGCGAGGAGTTCGACAGCCCACGCGTCGTCGGCGGTAACGGGTCGGGAGCCGCGACGGCGCACGAGAGGCCGGAGCCGGTCCGCGAGACCGGCGAGAGCCGGGATCCCGCGCTCGAGGGAGTCCAGGGTCCGCGCTGCGAGCGGGGCGGAGTGTCCCTCGGCGCCGCTCGCGACTGCGGCGCCCGGCTCGGCTCTTCGTCCGGTGCCGCGACCTGGTTCGCTCTCGCCTTCTGTCTCCTGTGCTGCCCCGGTGGCGAGTTGCAGTCGCGCGCTCGCGAACCGTCCGGCGGGCCAGGTGAGCAGGGCGGCTGCGAGGAGAAGGATCGAGATCATTTCCGCGCCCCCGAGACGATCCGCGAGGTCCACAGCAGCCCTGCTGCAAGGAATCCCGCGCCGGCCAGCGCGAGGCCGGAGCCGATGAGCCCGGAGCCGAGGGTCGACAGCGGATCCGCGCCCATGAGGTGGCCCATGCCCACACCGAGCAATGGGAGCGCCGTGAGGATGAGCGCCGTCGCACGCGGACCTGCGAGCGACGCCTCGAGCTCCGCGGCGTGCCGCGTCGTCTCGGATGCCTCCTCTGCGGCCTTGCGCACGACCTCCACGAGCGGCAGACCGTGGTCACGGGCGAGGGCGAGCGCCTGCCCGAGCCGGTTGGCGGGCACGGAATCTGCCGCCCCGAGGACTTCCGTGGGATCGCCGCCCAGGGAGTCGAGCGCAACCGCGCGGGAGAGGACGGCATCGACGGAGCCGGCTCCGCCACCGCCGCTTGCGCTCCGCGCGGACTCGAGCACAGCCGCGGCCGAAGAACCGGCGGCGAGTCCAGCGACCACCGAGTCGAGTGCGCCGACCCATTCCCCATCCCCGGAGAGCCGCGCGGAATGGGCGCGCTCGTCGCGGAGAACCCGCAGTATCGCTGCGGCGACGATGCCCAAGCCCCCGACGATCCCGGGGCCCACACCGGCGAGGAGCGCAGCACCCGCGGCGACCGCGCCGACTACGGCCACCGCTCTACCGATGTCGAGGTCGCCGACGCGCGTGGCCTCGATGGCTCCGGTCGAATTGTCGACCGGCGCCGCCCGATGGCGCCCTCCCAGTCGAGAGAGCCGCGCGGCGGCGCAATTCTTAGGCCAGGCCGCGAGGGCGGCGGCGAGGAGCACGAGGACGAGAGACGTCATGAAGCCAGACCCCTGACCCGGCCCGCGGGTGCCGGAAGCGCGAACCCGCGCCTCAAGAGGAGCTGCTCGAGTCGCTCGCGGCCGGGAAGTGCGCCCTCACTCGCGCGCCACGCGGGCAGAACCGATACCTCGAGCCCGGAAGGGCTCGACCTCGGCGCGACCACCCCGATCTCGGCGACCCCGCGCTCGCCTCCCGCCCCGCGGCGCACCGCGACGACCACGTGGATCGATGCCGCGACCTGAGCCGCGAGCGCAGGGCCGGAGAGACCGCCGAGCGCTCCCAGCGCCGCGAGCCGTGCGGGAACCTCGGCTGCGGCGTTGGCGTGGATCGTCCCCGCCGAACCGTCGTGCCCGGTATTGAGCGCGGCGAGCAGGTCGACGACCTCGGCGCCGCGTACCTCCCCCACGACGATGCGGTCAGGTCGCATGCGCAGCGACTGACGGACGAGTTCCCTCAGCCCGATCTCCCCGGCGCCCTCGGAGTTCCCGCCCCTCGCGGCGAGCCGCACGACGTGCGGGTGCCGCGGGGCGAGCTCCGGGGAGTCCTCGACGCAGACGATCCGTTCGCGCTCGGGGACGAGCCCGAGCATCCCCGCGAGGAGCGTGGTCTTCCCTGCCCCCGTCCCGCCTACCACCAGATAGGACAGGCGCGCGGACACGACAGCCCGCAGCAGTACCTCGGCACCGCGCGGGATCGAGCCGGAGCGGACGAGCGAATCGAAGGTGGTGGCCGCCGGGCGCAGGACGCGCAGCGAGAGGCACGTGCCGTCGTGGGCGAGCGGCGGCAGCACGGCGTGGAGGCGCCAGCGGATGCCGTCGCGGGCGGGGAACACGCCGTCGGCGAACGGCACCGCGTCGTCGAGTCTGCGGTGGGCGCGGGCCGCGAGCCGTTGCGCAAGCGCCCGCATCTCCTCCTCAGTGGGGATCACCACGCCCGTCCCTTCGAGCCCGGCGCCGCTGTCGGCGAGCACCTCCCCCGGCCCGTTGGCGACGATGTCGGTGACGTTCGCGCGCATGAGCAGGGGCTCGAGATCCCCCGCCCCCGCGAGCTGCCGGTACACCGAGCGGGCAGTAGCCACCAAGTCTTCGGCACCACGCAGCATGACGTCGGAGGTCCGCAATACCTCGACGATCCCGGACATCGTCGTCTCCCTGCCCCCTGCGATGAGCGCGTCCCGCACGGCGTCGACGGTGGCCGGGTCGACGCCGGCCGCCACCTCGGAAGGCACTGGCCTGCGAGTAATCCGGGCAGCCTGCACCGGCGAGAGCGGAACCACGGCAGTCATGCCGCGACCACGATCCCCGCAGCGTCCCACGCCCGGCGGATGGCGCCTGCGAGACGGCGTCCCGGGCGCGGTTCCTCGCCGCCGTCGAGCGCGGCGGCGATACGGCGCTCGGATCCGAATGTGCACAGTTCGGCGATCTCTCCGTGCCCTCCCCGGGGCAGCGCCTCGCGCAGGAGCGGGAGGAAGTCGCCCTCGCCCAGCGCATCTCCCCTCGATCGCCGAAGTGCCACCACCACAAGGGCGCCGGATTCCGCCGCCTGCGGCAGTACGCGCAGCGCCTGGACCATCCCGGCGAGAGTGGACCGGACCACGAGGACCACGCCGTCGGCCGCGCGCAGAAGGGGTTCGGGCAGCTCCCGCGTTTCGCCCGCGACGAGTGCCTCCCGCTCAGCGAGAACCCCGCCGTCGCTCACCACGAGAAGCCCTCCACGCCTCGCCGCGTGAGCGACGGCCAGCGCGGCGTCAGTGTCATCGCCCGCCGGCGACCGGCCACCCGCCACAGTCCTGCCGCCCGCCGATCCCGCCGCCACGGCGAGCGAGCCGCGCCGCGGGAGCGCCGCCCGCAGCTGTTCCGCCTCGATCGTCCCGGAGCCCGCGCGGATGTCGCCGAGCCGCATGCCCTGAGCGGATTCGATACCAAGGAGAAGGTCGAGGCCCGGGCCGGACGGCGTGGCCTCGACGAGGACCGTCTCGGTCTCGCGGGCGGCGAGGAGCGCAGAGGCGCACGCGAATGTCGAGGCTCCGGCCCCACCGTGCGCGCCGAACACCGCGAGGTGTCGGCCGCCGAGGTCCGCGGTGCCGCCGGATTGGAGCTCGCGGATCAGCGTCGGGGTCCCCGAGGGCAGAGCGACCGCCTTGCGTCCCCCGGGGCGCTGCGGCGTGAGGTCCGAGCACACCGGAACGGCGCAATCCGCCGCCGCGAGCGCCGAAGCCGCGGCCGGGCCGGCGGACTGGTACGCACCGTCGTCACAGAGCACGAGGCCCGTTCCAGGGCCGACCTCCACCAACGACGAGCGGGAGGGGGAGAGTCCGCAGGCGGTCGCGGCGGCGAGGCAGTCCTCGGCGAGGTCGGGGTCCGCGACGCAGACCGTGACCGTCGCGCGGCCCGCCGCCGTGGG
Organism: Dietzia sp.; assembly: GCF_036741115.1. Classification (NCBI taxonomy): domain Bacteria; kingdom Bacillati; phylum Actinomycetota; class Actinomycetes; order Mycobacteriales; family Dietziaceae; genus Dietzia; species Dietzia sp. Next base: position 23,463 of record NZ_DAINST010000014.1, on the reverse strand, counting down.
TCGCCCGGCCTTTCCGCGCAGAGTGCTCGTGTCGTTTCGCATGGCCCACACGCTGCCGGGTGGGGCCCGCCGCAACCGACGCGAAAGCGACAACAACAGCAACCGCTGTGGACAACTCGCAGCTGTCCACAGGGACGTTCGGCCTGAATCCTCACTTACTCAAGGGGCTGTGCCGACACGCCTCATGTGCAACAATCCCCCGTGTGAACAGCCTCCCGTGGACCTTCGAGCACGCGGCGCGGATCGCCGACGCCGCGCGCCCGGGCACGTCTGGCGAGGTGGCGGCGTTCTTCGACCTCGACCATACGGTCATAGCCACGAGCGCCTCTTTCGCGTTCAACGCCGAGTTCATTCGCAACGGGATCATGTCGCGGCGCACGCTGGCGAAGACGGCGGTAGCCAAACTCGCGGTCGAGGTCGTGCCGAGCGAGGTAGGCGACACGCAGCGGGCCATGGACCTCGCGGGCAACGCGGTGCGGGGCATGACCCGCGCCGAGGTCCAGCGGGTCGTCGATGAGACTCTCGAGCAGATCATCACGCCCAAGGTGTTCTCCGAGGCCAAGGAGCTCATCGCGGATCATCGCCGCGCCGGGCACTCCGTGGTCGTGCTCTCGGCGGCGGCCACGGAGATGGTCGAGCCCATCGCCTCGATGCTCGGCGCGGACCAGTTCCGCGGGACCGAACTCGAGGTCGGGGAGGATGGCCGCTACACCGGCGCGATCTCCTTCTACTGCTGGGCCGAGGGCAAGGTCGAGGCGATGAAGGCCCTGGCGCAGAAGGCCCCCATCGATTTCTCCGCCTCGTTCGCCTACTCCGATTCGGTCTCCGACATCCCCATGCTGGGCAGGGTCGGGCACCCCGTGGCCGTCAACCCCGACCGCCAGCTGCGGCGCGAGGCCATCGAGCGCGGCTGGCCGATCCTCGAATTCTCGAAACCGACCCCGCTCTATCCCACGTCGCTCGCGGGTTCGCTACGCGCAAAGCTCCGCGATCGCGCGGCGAACACCACGTACACGACCCGCGCGGCCGCCCGCACGGCGATGGACTCGCTCAGCCGGCGGCGTCCGCAATAGCCTTCGCCTCGCGCGCGCCCTCGACGATCGCCTCGCACTGGTAGAGGATCCACGCGCCGAGCCCATCTGCGGTGCCCGTGGCGAAGCCGGCGAGCAGCGATTCGTAGCGCGCGCGGTCGCGGTTCCACAGCACCTCGGGCACGCCGAGCCCGCGCGGGTCGAGGCCCGTGGACACCGAGACCAGGCGCGATGCGGCGCGCGCCACCACCCCGTCGGCCGTGCCGAAGGGCCGCAGCGAGGCGAGTTCTCCGTGCACCACTGCGGCGAGCACGGGCGCGGCCACGGACGTGCCGCCGGTTATCAGGTCCGCGAGCCCCTGTAGCCGCTCGGAGACACCGGCCTCCGCGCGGGGCCGCCCGAGGAGGTCGAGCCGCGCCCCGCCGACCGTTCCCTCGGTGACGGCGCCCCCCGGGTTCGCCCCGCCGTCCGCGCCGCCGTTCTCCCCGCCATCCGGATCGACGAGCCCGGCAGCGGCGAGCGTGTGCATCCGTGCGAGCTGCTGCAGCGGCGCGCGGGTCCAAACGGCAGTCGCGTGGTCGAGGCCGTCGCCGTGCAGGATCCCCGACAGGCGTAGAGCCCCGGCGAGGATCGGGTCCTCGACCTCGCCCTCGGTGCCGAGCCGCACCTGCGCGCCGGCGAGCGCCGCCGAGGACCGCGCCGCGCGCAGGCTCGCTTCGGCCGCGGAGGTCGCCCAGCCGCGCCGGTTCGCCTGGTGCCTGTGCACGCCGGCGATCGCTTCGCGCGCCTCCTCGAGTGCGTCGGCGACGCCGGGCAGCGCGGCGAGGGGGGCTAGCGGATCGGGGGCCGGAGAGTTCGTCACGGGTTCACCGTATCGCGCGCCCCTACGCGCAGGTACCGCCCGGCATATCCCCGAGCTCGCCGCGCACGCTTTCGGCGATGCCGTCGAGCACCTGCGTCGCCGATCCGAAATCCGCGGCCCGGGCCATGATCGCCACCGCGACCTCTCCCCCGCCCGCCGGCACGATCCCAAACTGCCGGGCGAGGTATCCGCCATCCATCGACGGCCCCCAGCCGCCCTTGAACCGCGCCCCGTCGAGACGCCCGAGGCCCCAACGCTGATCCACCGAGACCCGCCCCATCTCCCCGAGCACCGCCCCCGAATCCGCGATGCACGGCAGCCCGGCCCCGAACCTCGCCTGCTCGGCCAGCGGCCATTGCGTCTGCCCGAACACCGTGTACCCCTCGCGCAGCCGCTCGGACGGAACGGCCGTGGTCGCGTCCCCGCCTTCCCGAAGCACGCCCATGACGGCGGACGCCGCATCCACCCCGCCTCCAAGGCCATCCCACAGTGCCTGAGCAGCATCGTTGTCGGAAACCGTAATGGCCGCGACCATCTGCGGCTCCAGGCTCGGATCGGCCCGCAGCGCCGCGATGGCCAGGGGCACCTTGATCGACGACCACGCGACCTCGCTCTGTAGGTCTCCCGCAGCTGTCGCCTCCGCGCTCCGGCCCACGGGGGCCAGCGCGACGCCCGAGCCCTGCGGCAGCGTCGCAACGATCCGCTCGAGCACGGGCCCGACCACACCGGCACCCGGCGCCTCCGGGTTCGCGTTCCTCTCTACCCCGCCTTCGACCCCGCTCTGGGCGCCGGCACCACTATCGGGGACCGATTCCCCCGGCGGGACGGTGACCGTGGCGACGAGCGGGTCCCCGCCGTCCTGCGAGCCGCCGTTCCCGAGAGTCGAGCACGCCACGAGGGATGCGGCGAGCGCCGTCATCCCGAGAAGGGCCGCGACAGCGCGCAGGGCCGGGCCGCGCCTAATAGACATAGACGACGGCGTTGTTGCCGCCCGTGCACTGGACCACGTTGGTGCCGGCCGGCGCGCAGTACATCGAGTAGCTCTGCCCGGTGGTCGGGCTGAACGCGGAGACTGTGCGCGGGCCGCCCCCGGCTCCCGAGCCCGCATAGGCATCGCGGACTGCATTGGCGAAGCCGCAGGTGGTCACCGACGAGCCGGTGGCTGCGCGGCCGAAGAGGTGGGCGCCGGAATCCGAACACGGCGAGGCGCCGGCCGGCGTCGAGGGGCGCTCGGGGGCGGGGCGCGTGGTGGGCACCACGGTGGACGAGTGCACGTCCCTGGTGTCGGCGCCGTTGTTTCCGTTCTGCCCGGCGGCGTCGTTCGAGCCGGTCACGTACGTGGTCGAGGTCGGCGATGCGGAGGTTTCGTTGCCGCCATTGTTGTTCATCCACACGAACGCGAGGACCGAGACCGCGGCGATGAGCGCCACCGCGACCACGCCCGCGACGATGGGCACGACCGGCGAGCGCCCGTGGGCCTGGCCGCCGCCCGGGTAGCCGCCCTGCTGCTGGTTGTAGCTCTGCTGCGGATAGCCCTGCCGGCCCTGGCCGTAGCCCGGCTCCTGCCCCGGGTTCGACGGGTAGCCGCCGCCGGACGGGTAGTCGTATCGCCACTCGTCTCCGCCGCCGGTCCCCCAGTCGTTCCTCGTCACGTCTCCCCCTCGCTCGATCCCGGCCCAGGCCATACTCCGGCCGCACACCGGTCGCGCTCAGGCCTTATCCCAGCCGAGCTCCGGCCCACTTCGGTCCTCTCCCGAGCGGGCGCCAACCAAGCCGGAACAGCATCCACTTACTTTCTGCCAGCATCGTATTCGACCCGGGCGCCGCGCGGATCGTTCACGGGAAATGCCGTGCCTCGCCGTGGATGTCCACACACTTGCCTGACAGTCCGATAAGAATGCGAGTGGGTGAACTTTCCATCGGGACGTGCGCCCGACAGGCACGCACCGAGAATGCGCCCAGAATCACTGGGATGTCGCCCGGATACCACCGGAGACCACCCGGCGGCGAGGAACGGCACGAGGCCAGACCCACACCGAGAGGAACTGCGAAATGTCTGCACAGGAACAGCTCGAGGTGCTGCTCACCGCTACCGCGTTCGACGACGCGGGCACCAAGGTCGGTGACGTCCGCCAGGTCTACCTCGACGACGCCACGGGCCGGGCCACGTTCGCCACGGTGAGCACCGGGATCTTCTCCGCCGATGCGATCGTCCCGCTCTTCGGCTCGCGCCTCCTCGACGGCGAGCTGCACCTCACGCACTCGAAGGCGGCGATCAAGGACGCCCCGCGCTTCGACGATTCCGAGGATGCGCTCACGCCCGATCACGAGCGCGATCTCCTGGAGCACTACGGCCTCGAGGTGCCGCCGCTCGAGACCCCGGATGACGGCGCAGGCCGCGATTCCGGTGCCGCCGCCGGCGCGGCGGCCGGAGCCGCAGCGGGTGCCGCGGCAGGAGCCGGGTCCGGCGACCGCAGTTCCGGCTCCGCGGCGGGCAACGCCGATGCCGCCGCGGCCGGGAAGGAGGGCGCCGGTGAGGCGAAGCCCGAGGCCGGCACGATCCCCGCCCGCCGCCTCGCCGCCGTGGAGGACCCCGCTCCGGCGCAGGCCGCGAACGGCGCCCAGTCTGAGCAGGCCGCGTCCACGCAGGCCGAGAAGCCGGGCACTGCGAAGGAAGCGCCCGAGGCGACCGCCGCGGCGACACCTTCACAGCCTTCGCGGACCCAGGAGCCCACGCAGTCCGCTCCGGCGGAGCAGGGCTCGGCGCCCGGCACCACGGCCGCTGCCCCGGCGGCGACCTCCACGCCTTCCAAGTCAGCAGAGGCGGCCGAGGCCAAGACCGCGCCCGAGCAATCCACTTCGGAATCAGCCACCGACGCGTCGGGCGC
>NZ_DAINST010000014.1:0-18672 GCF_036741115.1 Dietzia sp. | reverse complement strand
GCCGCCGAGCAGAAGTCCGCAGCTCCCCGCCAGTCGGCTCCCGCGCAGACCGCGTCCCAGCAGCCCGCGGCGACCCGGCAGTCGGCCCCCGTGACCGCCGCTCCCGCACAGGCCGACTCCGCGAAGCCCTCGAAGCCGCTCGACACCCGCCCCGAGGTCCCGGGCAAGGACGACTCGGACTCCACGTCGGACGCCGTCAAGAAGCGCCTCGAAGAGGCCGCGGCGAAGCTCACCGGCGACAAGAACAAGGGCGAAAGCCACTAGAATCCACGCGCGAACGCGCACGAAAAAGCGCCGCCGGGAAACGATCCCGGCGGCGCTTTTTCTCGCCCGCCTCGCCGCACGAGGCGCCGGCTACGCGACACCCAGGTCGATGTCCTTCCCGGGGACGGCGTCGAGCAGCGCGCGCGTGTATTCCTCGCGCGGGTCGTCGAACAGGGCGTCCGTGGCGTTCTCCTCGACCACCTTCCCCTTGGCCATCACGAGCACGTAGTCCGCGATCTGCCGGACGACGGCGAGGTCGTGGGTGATAAAGAGGTAGGTGAGCCCGAGCTCCGCCTGGAGCCCGGCAAGCAACTCGAGGATCTGCGACTGCACGAGCACATCGAGCGCGGAGACGGCCTCGTCGAGTACGAGCACCTCGGGGTCGAGGGCCAGCGCACGCGCGATGGCGACGCGCTGGCGCTGCCCGCCCGAGAGCTCCCCGGGGAAGCGGCGCCCGATCTCCTGCGGCAGCGCGACCTTGTCGAGCAGCTCGGCGACCTTCGCGTTGCGCTCGGCCTTCGTGCCCACGCCGTGGATCTTGAGCGGCTCGGCGATGGTGTTGTGTACCGAGTACATCGGGTCCACGGAGCCGTAGGGGTTCTGGAACACCGGCTGCACCCTGCGGCGCAGCGCGAGCTCCTCCTTGCCGCGGAGCTTGCTCACGTCGGCGCCCTCGAAGGTCACGCTGCCGCTCGTCGGCTCGAGGAGCCCGAGCACCATCTGCGCAACGGTCGACTTGCCGGAGCCCGACTCGCCGACGATCGCCGTGGTGGTTCCGCGGCGCATCGTGAACGAGACGTCCTGAACCGCGGGCACCGCCTCCTTCTTCCACGGCACCGAGCCGCGCACGTCGAAGACCTTGGAGAGTCCGTCGACGACGATCACGTCCTTGCTCGGAGCACCGGCCGAGTCCGCCGCACCGGCCGCCCCGACCGCGCCGGCCTCGGAAGCAAGCGCCCCCTTCTCCTCGGCCTTCTCCTTCGCCTCGTCGACGGCCTCGGCGACGATCTCCTCGCGCAGCTCCGACGTGCCGCCGGTGAGCTCAATCCGGCGTGATGCCAGCGACGGCGCCGCCTCGACGAGCCTCCGCGTGTACGGGTGCTGCGGCCGCTGCAGGATCTCCCGGCTCGGCCCGGCCTCGACCACGCGCCCCTTGCTCATGACGACGATGCGCTGCGCCCTCTCGGCGGCCAGCCCCAGGTCGTGCGTGATGAGGAGGACGGCCGTGCCGAGCGATTCGGTGAGCTCCCCGAGATGGTCGAGGATCTGCCTCTGGACGGTGACGTCGAGCGCCGAGGTCGGCTCGTCTGCGATGAGCAGAGACGGCCGCGCCGCGAGACCCGCGGCGATGAGCGCACGCTGCTTCATGCCACCGGAGAACTCGTGCGGGTACTGGTTGACTCGGCGCTCGGCGTCAGACAGGCCTGCCTCCTCGAGCAGCTCGATACTGCGCTTGCGCACCTCGGCCTTGCCCCGAGCCACGCCGTTGGCGCGGACGGCCTCGCCGATCTGGTAGCCGACGGACCACACCGGGTTGAGGTTGGTCATCGGATCCTGGGGGACGTAGCCGATCCGGGCGCCGCGGAGCGCTTGGAGCTGCTTCGTCGTCGCCGAGCGCACGCGCCCGTCCTTGTCGGTCGTGACGATCGGCTCGCCCTCGAAGAGGATCTCGCCGGCCGTGACGTGGCCACCGCCCTGGAGAAGCCCGATGATCGCCGACGCGGTCGTCGACTTGCCCGAGCCCGACTCGCCGACGATCGCGACGGTCTCGCCACGGAACACCGAGAGCGAGGCGCCGAAGACCGTGGGGATGGGCTTGCGCTTGGAGCCGAACGCGATGTCGACCCCGCGGATCTCGAGCAGCGGGGCATTGGGATCATGCGCACCGGCCTTCGCGCCCTTCCCTTCCGGCGTGGTGTCGTTCTTCGCTGCAGCGTCGCTCTTCGGCGCTGTCTTCTTTCCTGCGGCGTTCTTCGCTGCGTCGCTCATCGCTTCCGCTCCTTCGGATCGAGGGCGTCGCTCAGCGCATCGCCGAGCATGATGAAACCGAGAACCGTGACGGCCAGCGCGGAGGCCGGCCAGAACAAGATCATCGGGTCCGTGCGCAGCGACTGCTGCGCGGTGGAGATGTCGTTGCCCCACGAGACAGTGCCCGCGGGCAGGCCGATACCGAGGTAGCTCAGCGTCGCCTCGGCGACGATGTAGATGCCCAGGCCCGTGGTGGCCATGACGATGATCGGCGCGAGCGAATTGGGCAGCACGTGCCGCGCGAGGATCGCGAGGCGCGACTGGCCGAGCGCGCGCGAGGCCATGACATAGTCATTCTGCTTCGCCTCGATCACCGCGCCACGCGTGATGCGCGCCATCTGCGGCCACGCGAAGATAGAGAGCACGATGATCACGGTGAGCGTATTGCGGTCCGTGAAAAGCTGCATGAGCACGATGCCGGCGAGGATCAGCGGGATGGCGAAGAAGATGTCGGTGATCCTGGACAGGATCGAGTCGAGCCATCCACCGTAGAAGCCGGCCAGGGCACCGACGATGACGCCGACGAGCGTGACCGCGATGGTGACCCCGAGACCGGTGAGCACGGAGGCGCGTGCGCCGTAGATGACTCGCGCGTAGACGTCATAGCCCTGCTTGGTGAACCCGAGGGGGTGCCCATCCTCCGCCGCGCCATTGGACTTCGCGAGATCGGCGTGGGTGGGGTCCACGGACGTGAAGAGCTGCGGGAACAGCGCGACGAGCACGACGAGGAGGATGAGCACGGAGGCGATCCAGAACAGGGGTCGGCGGCGCAGGTCCGCCCACGCCTCGCCCCAGAGCCCTCGGGGCTGCTTCTGCGGGACCTTGGAGGCGTCTGCGGCCGAGCCAGAGAGCGACTCGTCGTTCGCGACGAAACGGGCCTCGCGGTCGTAGAGGTGCGCGGGGAGCTCGTTGTCGCCGGCCGCCGCGCCGTGGGTTTTGATCTGATCAGGCATATCGGATCCTCGGGTCGAGCGCGGCATAGAGCAGGTCGATAAGCAGCGTGGTGACCATGTAGATGATGACGAGAATCGTCACGACGCTGACCACGGTCGGCGCCTCGCTGATCTGGACGGACTTGAACACGAGCCCGCCGATGCCGTTGATGTTGAAGATGCCCTCGGTGACGATCGCGCCGCCCATGAGCGAAGCAAGGTCGGCGCCGATGAACGTGACGACGGGGATAAGCGAGTTGCGCAGCACGTGGACCGTGATGACCCGTCGCTTCCCCAGGCCCTTGGCGTACGCGGTGCGGACGTGGTCGGCGCGGAGGTTCTCGGCCACCGAGGTCCGGGTGAGCCGGAGGACGTAGGCAAAGGAGACCAATCCGAGCACGAATGCCGGGAGCATGAGGTTCTGGATCGAGGCGTCCGAGCCGACACTGATCGGCGCGACGCCCCATTTGACGCCGAGGAGGAACTGGGACACGAAGCCGATGACGAAGATCGGCACCGCGATGATGACGAGGCTGACGACGAGGACGGTCGCGTCGAAGAATCCGCCCTTGCGCATTCCGGCGATGACACCGAAGCCGATGCCGAAGACCGTCTCGACGATGAGCGCCATGATGGCGAGCTTGAAGGTGACGGGCAGCGCCTCGGAGATGACCTCGAGCACGTCCCGGTGGGAGAAGGTTTGGCCGAAATCTCCGGTGAAGATCCCCTGGAGGTAGAGCAGGTACTGGACGAGGAACGGCTTGTCCAAGTGGTACTGCTCGCGGATCGTATTCGCGACCGCATCGCTGAGCGGCTTGTCGCCGGCCAGCGCGGCGACTGGATCGCCGGGGATGAGGAACACCATCGCGTAGATGAGGAAGGTGGCACCGAAGAAGACGGGGATCATCTGCAGCACACGCCGCAGGAGATACCAGATCATTGTGGACCTCGAGAAAGGTAGTGGTTCTTGACGCAACCACGCCCGAGGGGCACACGGGGCGGCAGTGCCGCCCGTGCGCCCCTGGGGTGGTGCGGAAGGGTAGTCAAGGGTGTCTGTACGTGGAACCAGACGACCCGACTTACTTCTTGGTGACCTGGGTGTAGACCGGCTCGGACTTCCAGTCGTAGACGACGTTCTGGACATCGGGGTTCCAGGCGGTCGTCACGTTGGAGTACCAGAGCGGGATCGCGGGGAGGTCCTTGAGCAGGATCTCCTGGGCCGCGTTGGCCTTCTCGTTGCGCTTGGTCTCGTCGGGCTCCGAGGCTGCCTCGTCGATGGCCTTATCGAACTCGGGCGAGGAGTAGTCGCCGTCGTTGGAAGCGGCGTCGGTGCGGTAGAGGTCGGTGAGGAAATTGAGGGTCGAAGGGTAGTCGCCCTGCCAGCCGGAGCGGAACGCCGTCTTGATCGTGCGTGCGGTGATGTCGTTGCGGATCTGCTGGAAGGTGGGGAAGGAGAGGCCCTTCGACTCGATGCCGAGGGTCTCGGAGATCTGGTTGGTCACGGCCTCGGCCCATGCCTGGTGGTCGCCGTCGGCGTTGTAGGCGATATCGAGGCTCCCGGAGAACGGGCTGATCTTGTCGGCCTCGGCCCAGAGCTGCTTGGCCTTCGCCGGGTCGTGCTCGAGGACGTCGCCGCCGGCGAGCTTTTCGCCGCCACCCTCGATGGCGGGCGTGGTGAAGTCGACGGCCGGGGTCGCCGCGCCGCTGAAGATCGTGTCGGTGATCTGCTTGCGGTCGATGGCGTGGGAGACGGCCTCGCGGCGGAGCTTGCCCTCCTCGCCGCCCCAGTGCTCGAGTCGGCCGGGGATGGTGAAGGACTGGAAGATCGCCGCCGGCTGGTTGACGTGCGAGTCCGGGAAATCGCTCTCGTAGGTGGTGAAGTTCTGCTGCGGGACGCGGTAATCGAGTAGGTCGAGCTGGCCCGACTGCGCATCGAGGTACGCGGTGTCCATGCTCGAGTAGATCTTGAACTCGATGCCGTCGTTCTGCGGCTTGCGGTCGCCGTCGTAGTTCTCGTTGGGCGTGAGCTTGATCGACTCGTTGTGCACCCAGTCGCCCGGCTCGATCTTGTACGGGCCGTTGCCCACGGGCGCGTCACCGAAGGCCTCGATGTCGTCGTAGGCGCTCTCGGGGAGCGGAGCGAAGGCGGAGTAGCCGAGGCGGGTGGCGAAGTCACCGGTGGGACGGGATAGCGTGACCTTGAACTCCGTGGGGCTCACGACCTCGAGTCCGGACATCTTGTCCTCGGTCGCCCCCTCCTCGGAGACCTTATCGAAGCCTTCGATCGGCTCGAAGAAGGACTGCTGGAGCTGGCCGTTCTTCGAAGCCGCGCCGAAGTTCCAGGCGTCGACGAAGTTCTTCGCCTCGACGGGCGAGCCGTCGGAGAACTTCTTGCCTTCCTTGATCTTGATGTCGAACTCGGTGGCGTCGTCGTTCGGGGTGATCGACTCGGCGACGGCGTTGTTCGGCTTGCCCTTGGCGTCGTATTCGACAAGGCCCTCGTAGAGCTGGTTGAGGACGCGGCCGCCGCCGACCTCGTTGGTGTTCGTCGTCACGAGCGGGTTCTGCGGTTCGGTTTCGAATGCCGTGATCATGTTGCTGTCGGATCCGCCGTCGCCGCCGGAACACGCTGTGAGCGCGCCTCCCGCGAGCACCGTGGCCGTGGCCACGGCGAGCACCTTGTTCAACCTACGCACGAGCTACCTCCAGGATTTCTCCGCCGGGGCTGCGCCTCGGAGGATCGGGCGGCCACGGAGCTCAGATGTGGCCCCGCCGACCGCCGCCGGATGACGCGCACACCCCGGATTTCGAGATGAACTGCGCCTTACAGTGTGGTTAAGAATCCTAAACTCAGATGTGTAGCTGCAAAATATTTTCTGGCTAAATAAACATGCCCGAAACAAAGTCCCACCCCCGTGGCCTTGGACCCGTATGCCTCCGGCGCGTCGCCCCCGCGCGGTCTCTCGCGTCGGATCCCACGCGCACCTCGCCCACTTTTGCGCCCCGGACGTGCATTTTTCCGTCAGGTACGGAAGATGTGGCTATCCTCATGTATATCGGGTGTGACCCGCGCTACAGCGGGGGGACAACCGGCAGGCCAGATGGCCACAGCCAAAAACCGCAACGCGAGGAGTGTCGACATGACCCACGATCCGGCCACGGACCTGACCATCGCTCCGGATCCGGATTTCGCCGCGCAGGCGAATGCACAGGCCGGACTCTACGAGGAGGCCACGGCCGATCGCCTCGCCTTCTGGGACGAGCAGGCGAAGCGCCTCCAGTGGGAGACGCCGTGGGCCGAGGTCCTCGACTGGTCCGGCGCCCCCGTGGCCAAGTGGTTCGTCGGCGGCAGCCTCAACGTCGCGGTCAACTGTGTGGACCGGCACGTCGCGGCGGGTCTCGGAGATCGCGTCGCCATCCACTGGATCGGCGAGCCGAAGGAGGACGCCCGCGATATCACGTACGCCGAGCTCCTCGCCGAGGTCTCGCGCACCGCGAGCTATTTCGAGTCCATCGGCCTCGGCGCCGGCGACCGCGTGGCGATCTACATGCCGATGATCCCCGAGGCGTACATCGCGATGCTCGCGTGCGCCCGCATCGGCGCGACGCATTCAGTCGTGTTCGCCGGCTTCTCCTCCGCCGCACTCCGCTCGCGAGTCGACGATGCCGAGGCCAAGCTGGTCATCACATCGGACGGCCAGTTCCGCCGGGGCAAGCCCGCCCCTCTCAAGGCAGCCGTGGACGAGGCGCTCGGCGATTCCGTCTCCGGGGTCGAGGGACCTGCGGCGTCGGTCGAGAAGGTACTCGTGGTCCGTCGCACCGGCATCGACGTCGACTGGGACTCCGAGCGCGACGTGTGGTGGGACGAGGTCGTCCCCGGGCAGTCCGATGCCCACGAGCCCCAGTCCTTCGACTCCGAGCACCCGCTGTTCCTGCTCTACACCTCGGGCACCACAGGTAAGCCCAAGGGCATCGTGCACACCTCCGGCGGCTACCTCACGCAGGCGTCGTACACGCACTACAACGTCTTCGACCTCAAGGCCGAGAGCGACGTCTACTGGTGCACGGCGGACATCGGCTGGGTCACCGGCCACACCTACGGCGTCTATGGCCCGCTCTCCAACGGCGCGACCTGCGTGGTGTATGAGGGCACGCCGAACAGCCCCGACGAGCACCGGCACTTCGAGATCATCGAGGACAATAAGGTCTCGATCTACTACTCGGCGCCCACGCTCGTCCGCACGTTCATGAAGTGGGGCAGCGATATCCCCGCCGCGCACGACCTCTCCTCGATTCGCGTGCTCGGCTCCGTGGGCGAGCCCATCAACCCCGAGGCGTGGCGCTGGTACCGCGAGAACATCGGCGGAGGGAAGGCCCCGATCGTCGACACCTGGTGGCAGACCGAGACCGGCGCCATCATGGTGTCGCCGCTGCCCGGCGTCACCTCCTGCAAGCCGGGTTCGGCGATGGTCCCCCTCCCCGGCATCTCCATGGACATCGTCGACAACGACGGTGCCGAAGTGCAGCGCGAGGAGCAGGGCCTCCTCGTCGCCACCGAGCCGTGGCCGTCGATGCTCCGCGGTATCTGGGGCGACATGGAGCGTTTCCGCGACACCTATTGGTCGCACTTCGCGGAGCAGGGCTACTACTTCGCCGGCGACGGCGCCAAGTGGGATGCCGACGGCGCGCTGTGGGTCCTCGGCCGCGTCGACGACGTCATGAACGTCTCGGGCCACCGTATCTCGACCTCCGAGGTCGAGTCCGCGCTCGTCGGGCACCACGGCGTCGCCGAAGCCGCCGTGGTCGGGGCGAACGACGAGCACACCGGGCAGGCGATCGTCGCGTACGTGATCCTCCGCGAGGGTCAGGAGAACACGGGCGACGAGCTCATCGCCGAGCTCAAGGCCGAGGTGAGCCGCGAGATCTCCCCGATCGCCAAGCCCCGCGACATCACGGTCGTGCCCGAGCTGCCCAAGACCCGCTCGGGAAAGATCATGCGGCGCCTGCTCCGGGACGTCGCCGAGGGCCGCGAGGTCGGCGACACCTCCACGCTCTCGGATCCGTCGATCATGGCACACCTCAAGAAGTAGGACGAGCGCCGTCATTCCGGGCTGTTATCGGCCGGGGTGGCGGCGCGCCGAACCGTTACTTCCGCGGTGAGGCTCAACCCTCGCCGCACCGCCGTGGCAGGATTGGGGACAGTGGCACGGGCCGCCCTTACTATTGTCTGGGAGTACCCGGCGCGAAAAAGATGCGAAAGCGGCTGCGGTCCACGGAACGTCGGCCGCATGCCTTCGTCCATGAGGAAGCCTAAGGAGAGTCCGTGAGCAACACCCACGACAACGCGAATACCCCCGGCGGCTCGATCCCGCTGCGCGATGCCGATTCGCTGAAGCGCGGAGATGCCAGCATCGGCGACCTCGTGAAGAACGCGACGACCCAGGTGTCGACGCTCGTGCGCTCGGAGATCGAGCTCGCGAAGACCGAGGTCACGGAGCAGGTCAAGAAGGCCGGGATCGGCGGCGGCATGTTCGCCGCGGCGCTCGTGCTGCTCCTCCTCTCGCTTCCGCCGCTCACCTTCATGTTCGCGAAGCTCATCTCGATGTGGATGGGCACGAAGACGTGGGACTGGTTCGGGTTCCTCATCATCTTCCTCGTGCTCCTCGTGCTCGCGATCATCTGCGCGCTCATCGGCGTGATCAAGGTCAAGGCCATCCGCAAGCCGCAGCGCACGATGGATTCGGTTTCCGACCTCAAGCTCGCGGTGCCGCAGAAGAACGGCGAGCTCGGCGGCTCGAACCCGCTCGACCGCCGCTAGCAGCCGGAACCGGATTCGGCTGCAGGCAGCACCGCCATCGCACGGCGCACGTCCCCTACCGCACCACCGCCAGATCCGGCGGTGGTGCGGTTTTCCGGTCCCTGGACGCATCGGGATGTGACGACGAACGGGATCCGCGTCCACATCGCGGAGATGCTGCCGCCGGCGGGCGCGCCGCGCCCAGCCGGCACACCGAGCGTGGCCGGCGGCGATTCCGACACTTCCCCGCTCGCTCTGCTCGTCCACGGCTTCGGCGGCCTCTGGTGGACCATGCGCGGGCTCCTCGAGCCGCTCGCCGCGGCCGGCTTCCACGCCGTCGCACTCGACCTGCGCGGGCACGGCGATTCCGATAAGCCGCCGCGCGGCTACGACGCGTGGACGCTGGCCACGGACGTCACCAACCTCATCCGCGCGCTCGGGCACACCGAGGCGCTCATCGTGGGGCACGGCGAGGGCGGATACCTTGGCTGGACCGCCGCGTACCGGCGCCCGCGCGCTGTCCGCGCGCTCGTCGCCGTATCCTCCCCGCACCCACTGACCATGCGGGCGCGCAGCCTCCGCGGCGGCGCGCAGCGCGCCGCGGTGCTCCCCGATCTCGCCTACGACCAGCTCCCCCGCGCTGCCGAGAGGCGGCTCCTCGCCGACGACGCCGAGTACATCGCCCGCACCCTCCGGGAGCGCGGCGGGCCCGCATGGGTCGGTTCCGCGGATTTCGCCGAGAGCCGCCGCGTGCTCCGCGAGGCGATGCGCATCCCGAAGGTCGCGCACCTCACGCTGGAGTCGCGCCGCTGGCTGTTCCGTAGCCAGTTCCGCCCCGACGGCCGCGACTACCGCCACTCGATCGAGGGGCAGCTCGAGCACGAGGTGCTCGCCGTCGGCGGCGCTGCAGATCCGTACGTGCTACCCGATACCATCTCGCGCTCCCGCGCCTACGCGCCGGCGCTGCGGACGAGCTTCATCGACGGCGTCGGCCACTACGCCCCGATGGAGGCGCCCGCCGTGCTCGCGGAGCAGATCGTCCGCTTCGCCGCGGACCTGCCGCGGTAGGAGGGCGCCTGGCGCCTGCACGCCTGCGCGCTACCGCGCCCCTACTGCGCGGCGCCCACGCAGTTGCCCGTAGGCGCGGGTGCCGCCTGCCCTTCGGCGGCGCTCACGGTGGGCATGATCTCGTCGAGGGTCAGTGCGTAGCCGGTCTCCGACTGGTCCAGCGCTGCACCGAAGATGATCCCGATGACGCTGCCGTCCGGCGCGATGAGAGGCCCGCCGGAGTTCCCCTCCTGGACGTCTGCGCGCATCGTGTACACCGAGCGCTCGACCTGCGCGTCGCGGTAGATATTCGGCCCGCGGAGGGTCACTTCCTCGCGGATCCGCGCCGCGCCCGCGTGGTACGGGCCGTTGCCCGGGTAACCGAGGACGATCGCGTCGTCCCCGCTCTGCACGTCGCGTTCCGTGGCGAGCGGGATCGACGGCGAGGGCAGCCCCGGCACATCGAGCACGGCGATGTCGACGTTCGGGTCGTAGGCGACCACCGTCGCGTCCACGGCGACGCCGTCGGCGACCTCGACGCGCACGGTGTCCGTGCCGGCGACGACGTGCGCGTTGGTGATGACCCGGCCCGGCTCGTACACGACACCCGAACCCTCGAGGGCCCTGCGGCACTGCTCGGCCCGACCCATGATCTTGACGACGGAAGGCCGCACCGATTGGACGATGGGGTTGTCCTGCAGCGCCGGATCCGCTGGCGGCACCTCGCGCAGAGGCGTCTCGGAGAAGGGGCCGAGGATCCCGGGGAACCCGGTGTCGACGAGCACCTCGGCGAACGTGCTCGGGATGTTCTTGAGCTGCTGCGGGGCCACGGCGTCGATCTTCGACAGGATCGCCGAGCCGCGGATCATCTGCGCGGCGGACGTCTCCTCGCGCGCGGAGACGGGGATCGCCACGAGCCACGCGACGAGGAGGATCGCGGCGGCCTGGAGCACGGCGCCGATGAGCGAATCGAGCGCCCGCGCGGAACTGGAGCCGGAGATCGAGCTGCGTAGCGCGCGCCCGATGGTCTGCCCCGCGATCTGGCCGATGACCACCATGACGCCGACCACCGCGAGCCCCGCGACGAGCCGCGCCAGCGGGCTATCGAGATGGTCGACGACGTGCGGGGCCACGAGAAGGCCCGAGGTCGCGCCGACCGCCACACCGAGGAGAGCGAACGCCGATGCCAGGGCGCCGCTCATCCACCCTGCGAGCGCCGCGAGCACCGCGAGCACGACCAGAGCCACATCGAGCCACATCGAGCCGGTCAGGGGAACTCCTTGTCGTCGAGCGCGGGACCTTCGGCCCTCGCGCCGGTGTCGTCGTCGGTCATTTCTGCGTCCGTGTTGTAGTCGTCTGCCGTGTGGTCGTCCGGCGAGTCGCCGTCCTTCGCGGCGCCGCCCGGCGCGCTATCTCCGCCGCGCCGCCGCCTTGTGTTCGAGCTCCGCCCGGATCTCGAGCGACGGCCAGCTGTTCTCCTCGCCGTTCGCCGATGCCTCGAGGACGGCCTCGAGATCCCGTACGTCGCCGTCATCCCAGGGGAGGTCCCAACCGGCGACCTCGCTCGCCGCGGCGAACACACCGGCCGTGAAACCCCACAGCACCAGTTCCCCGATACTAAACGCCGGACCCTGCCAGCCTGCGGATTGGCGCACGGTAAAGCGCTGTGCGGGGTCGAGGAGCTCCGAGAGCGGGACGTCGAGCACCTGGGAGGTCTCGGCCTCGTCGGCGACGCCCACGACCCCCGGCTCGCGCCAATAGCCGAGCACGGGATAGACGGAGTAGTTCGAGACGGGGATGTAGAGCGGGCCCGTGACGGCCAGGACATCGACGGATTCCGGGTCGAGCCCAGTCTCCTCGCGCGCCTCGCGCAGGGCGGTGTCGGCGATGGTCACGTCGACCTCTTCCGCGCCGCCGCCGGGGAACGAGATCTGTCCTGCATGGCTGCCCAGCGTCGCGGCGCGGTGCGTGAGCAGCACCTTCGCGTCGTTCGGCGGCCTGGGCCCCGGGGCGGCCGGGTCGCCGGAGAACAGCACGAGGACCGCCGAGATCCGGTGCGGCCGGCCGAGCGGATGGTCCTCGCCCTCGCTCGGCGGGCGGCGGGCGGGAAGCGCGTCGACGACGGCCCCGCGACGCGAGGCGAGCGCGAGCGGCTCCAGCCAGGCGGGGGCCGAATCGGCGAAGTCGATGCGGGAGTGGTCGAAGTACTCCTCGGGCGGGAAGTAGCTCATCGGGCGGCTCCTTGCGTGGCGGGCTTCGCGTCGCCCGCAGCGTCTACGCCGAGGTACTCGCCCATCGCAGACAGGACGTCGTCCGGGGAGCGCATGACCTGCGGCAGCACCCTCGCCACCGTCCCGTCGGGTCGGACGAGCACGGAAACGGGGAGCACCGGCGGCGTGCCCGCGGCCTGCGCCACCGCGCCTTCGCTGTCCTCGAGCGAGGGCAGGTCGGTGACCCCGAGCTCGCGCAGCATCGACAATCCCTTGCCCTCGGCGGGATCGGAGTGGACGAGCACGACACGCGCCGAATCCCCGAGCCGCTCCTGCGCCCTGACTAGCTCGGGCAACTCGCGGCGGCACGGCTCGCACCAGTACGCCCACAGATTGACCAGCGTCGGCTTCCCGCCCGCGAGCTCGGCGAAGTTGCCGGCGTTGCCGTCGGCCATGCACACGAGGGGGATGTCGGCGAGGCTCGGGTCCCCGGAGGCGTCGGTGGTGTCGGCGGCGGTTGTCGCGCCGGACCCGCCGGCGCCGCCTGCCCCATCTCCGGGGCACGCAGCGATCCCGGCATCGGTGCGCTCCTGCGCACTCGCTGCCCGGTAAGGCCCCGGAGTGACGCCGGACGTCCCCGAATCCCCCTGCCCCGCCGCGGCATCGCGTGCGGTGCCGGTGTCGTCGCCGCTGCCGCCGATCGTGCCCCACAGGGCGGCGGCGAGGCCCACCGCGACGACGATCATGACGATCGACCAGCGCGCCGCCGAGCTCATCGGCCGGCCCCTTCGCCCTGAGCCGCGGTGCCGGCGAGTGCCTCGTCCCCGGGCAGCGGCGCGCCGTCGGCGTCGAGCCCGGCGAGGGCGAGGAGGTGCCCCCTGTCGTCGCCCGACACGAGCTTCGCCGCCGCCACTGGATCCAGCGGACCGGCAGTACCGGCCGACGGGCAGTCCGCGGCGAGCAGGCACGCTCCGCACGCGGGCTTGCGCGCGTGGCAGACGCGGCGGCCCATCCAGATGATCCGGTGGCTCGTGTCCGTCCAGATCTTCCGCGGCAGGAGCTCGGCGACGACCCGCTCGATCTTCACGGGGTCGGTTTCCTCCGTCCACGCCCAGCGGTGCACGAGGCGCTGGAAATGGGTGTCGACCGTGAGCCCCGGTGTATCGAAGGCATTTCCGAGGACCACGTTCGCGGTCTTCCTGCCGAAGCCCGGCAGCGTGATGAGGTCCTCCATGCGGGAGGGAACCTCGCCGTCATACTTCTCGACAAGCACTGCGCCGAGACCCTGGATGCTGCGCGCCTTGTTGCGGTAGAAGCCGGTGGAGTGGATGAGCGATTCGAGCTCCTCCCGGTCCGCACCGGCGTAGTCGGCGGCCGTGCGGTAGCGCGCGAACAGGGCCGGGGTGACCATATTGACGCGCGCATCCGTGCACTGCGCCGAGAGGATCGTGGCGACGGAGAGCTCGAGCGGATTGGAGAAATCGAGCTCGCACCAGACTTCGGGGAACGCTTCGGCGAGGCGCCGGGCCATGCGGCGCGAGCGGCGCTTGAGACCGATTGTGGTCTCCGTGCCGCGCATCGCAGCGGTGGAGCGGCGCCGCTGCGGGGAGGCTGGTGCTGCGGCGGACATTCTTCGATTCTACGTGCGACCGTC
Source organism: Dietzia sp. (assembly GCF_036741115.1). NCBI lineage: Bacteria > Bacillati > Actinomycetota > Actinomycetes > Mycobacteriales > Dietziaceae > Dietzia > Dietzia sp. The sequence goes on along the minus strand of NZ_DAINST010000014.1, from coordinate 4,740 downwards.
GCCCGAACCCGCATCCATGACGCGGGGACATCCGCCGGGGCGCGACGAACCACACGGCCACCGGCGCGGGGTGTTTCACACTGCGGGGTGGGCCCGACTACCTTGATGGGCATGAACGCACTCGTCGTGATCCTCGCGCCCCTCGCGATCGCCCTGTTCGCGCTCGTCATGGAGCGCTTCGAGGCGATCGTCGTGGGCACCCGCGGCGAGGGCGCGAAACCGAATAAGGCGACAGTCGTGCCGGGACCGGATGAGAAGGTCTCCGGGGCCGATACGGGCACGGGCGTGGGCACGGGTGGCGATTCCGCCGGCGCCGCCGGATCGGCTCCGGGCGGCGCTCCCGAGGCCGGCGGCTCCGAGCGAGGCCCTGACTCCGGATCCAAGCCCGGCTCCGCGGGCGGGTCCGACGCGTCGACGCAGGACAAGCCCGAGAGCAACTGAACGCCCGTCCAAAATAAGGGCTTCCGTTAATACTATTGCACTGCCGCCTGCCTTTTCGCGCGCCGCGAACAATTGTCCCCAAGGGTCGCCAGACCCCACCGCACGCGATACAGTGGCATTTGCCACATTCGGGCGCATGGGACAAGCGCGTCCGGATGTGCTTCTGCCCTGCGCGCGGCCGCCACAAGCGCCTTGTAGGGCCACGTGCCCCGCGGAAAGGAACCGCGCGGGTTCCCCAGACGAAAGAAGGCATTGTCCGTGGATGACGCACTGAGCAGAGCCGGCATTTTCCAAGGCGTCGACCCTGCGGCCGTCAAAGCGCTGCGCGACGACCTGTCTCCCGCCCAGTTCTCTCGTGGCGAGACGATCATCCGCGAGGGCGAGCCGGGCGAGACGCTCTACATCATCACCGAGGGCAAGATCAAGCTCTCCCGCAAGGCCCCCGATGGCCGCGAGAACCTGCTTTCCGTCCTCGGACCTGCGGATATGTTCGGCGAGCTCTCGATTTTCGATCCGGGCCCGCGCACGTCCTCGGCCATCTGCGTCACCGATGTCAAGGTCGAGTCGATGAACCGCACGGCGCTCCGCCGCTGGATCTCCGAGCGCCCCGAGATCGCCGATCAGCTGCTGCGCGTTCTCGCTCGCCGCCTCCGCAGGACCAACAACAACCTCGCGGACCTCATCTTCACGGACGTGCCCGGCCGCGTCGCCAAGGCGCTGCTACAGCTCGCGCAGCGCTTCGGCCAGAAGGAGGGCACCTCGGTGCGGGTCACGCACGACCTCACGCAGGAGGAGATCGCGCAGCTCGTCGGTGCCTCCCGTGAGACGGTCAACAAGGCGCTCGCCGAGTTCGCGCACCGCGGCTGGCTCCGCCTCGAGGGCAAGTCCGTGATCATCTCGGATCCGGAGCGGCTCGCCCGCCGCGCGCGGTAGATCTTCCTCGGCGGCCGCGGCAATTCCCAGCCGGCCGCCGCCTAACCCCGCTCGGCGATGTAGCCGAGCGCCACGCGAGTACTCTGTTCGGCCGCAGCGAGCAGTGTGGAATCGGTGACCTCTGTATAGATATGCCGCGTGAGCTCCTCCGCGCTCGCATCCGGTCCGAGCTCGGCGACGGCGTCGCGGACCTGCTGCAGTCGAGCCTGACGGTGTTCTGCGAGCCCCGTCGCAGCGGCCGCGGTGTCGGCGATGTCCGGGCCGTGCCCGGGAACTCCGGGAAGCGCGCGGTCGCCGGCGACTCCGCGGATCCCCTCGAGCGAATCGAGGTAAGAGGCCAGCGAACCGTCGGTCGCGTCGAGCACCGTGGAGTCCCGGCCGAGGATCGTGTCGCCGAGCACGATGCAGTCGGCGCCCTCGCCCTCCCCGACTCCGGACCCGACTCCCGGGGAGTCCGCGGCCACCACGAACGACACGGAATCGGCGGTGTGCCCCGGCGTCGCCAGCACGCCAATGTGCAGGCCGGCTGCCCGAATTACTTCGCCGTCATCCAGCGTTTCCCCGCCGCGGCAGTGCTCGGGGAGCGCGGCCCGCACGGGCGCCGGCGCCAGCGCGGCGAACCCGTCGATCCCGTCGGTGTGGTCGCCGTGCCGATGCGTGACCAGAACGAGCTCGACCTCCCCGGCCGCGCGCGCGAGCGCCTCCGCATGCGCGGCGTCGGACGGACCCGGATCGATGACGACGGACGTCCGCGAGCCCGGTGCCCGCAGGATCACCGAGTTGGTGCCCTCCATGGTCATGGCCGAGGGGTTCTCGCACAGCACCACCGAGGCCAGCGTGCTGCCGGCGACCGCCCGCGGCGTCTCGTACGCGGGGAACGTGACGTCGGCGGCCGAAGATGACGACGACGCAATATCGCTCACGGCTAGCCCTCGACCTCGACGATCAGCTCGACCTCGACGGGCGCGGCGAGCGGGAGTTCGGCGACGCCGACGGCCGAGCGGGCGTGCACGCCCGCGTCCCCGAAAATCTCCGAGAGCACGTCCGATGCGCCATTGAGCACGACCGGCTGGGAGTTGAAGCCGGGCGCCGAGGCGACGAAGCCCGAGACCTTCGCGACGCGCACGACCTTGTCGATGCCCACGAGCGAATCGACCGCGGCCAGCGCGTTGAGCGCGCACTGCCGTGCCATCCGGGAGGCCTCGTCGATGGTCACGTCGTTGCCGACCTTGCCGGTACCAAGCAGCTCACCACCGAGCAGCGGGAGCTGGCCCGAGGTGTAGACCATGTTCCCGCTCCGCACGGCCGGCGCGTAGCTGCCCACCGGGGCGGCCACGCCGGGTAGCTCGATCCCGAGCGCCTCGATCTTCCGTGACCAATAGCCTTCGCTCATGCTCGTCCGCCTCCAGGTGCTCGCTCGTGCTCTTGCGGGGTCGGCTCGGTTCTTCTGCCGGGCCTATTACCAGGTCTTCTACTGGGTCTTCGCGCGCTTCATGTACGCGACGTGCTGCTCACCGGTGGGCCCTGGGAGAACCGTGACCAGCTCCCAGCCGTCCTCGCCCCACTGGTCGAGGATCTGCTTGGTGGCGTGCGTGAGAAGCGGAACGGTCGAGTACTCGAACTGGGTGTGTCCCTGAGGTGAGGTCATGGCCCCACTCTATAAGGAGACGCGCACGCGAAGTCCACCACCGGAGGTGTCGCCAGGCCCTGCCCGTCCCACCCCGGCGCCCACAACCCGAACCGGAACTGCACCGAACCCCCACCGATTCGGAGCGCATTCGCTTCCGAAGGCTCCCGCTTGCCCCGGAAATCATTAGGGTTGTGGGTATGTCCTCAGCTGCGGCACCGGCGCCCACGCTGGCCGACGACCTCCGCGGAAAATGGTCGCCCTCGGCAGCGAATGCCCACATCCACTTCGTCTCGGGGAAGGGCGGCACGGGCAAGTCCACCGTGGCCGCCTCGCTCGCCATCGCGCTCGCCGAGGAAGGGCACCGGGTCCTCCTCGCCGAAGTCGAGGAGCGCCAGGGCATCGCCCGTCTCTTCGACCGCGAGCCCCTTCCTTATAAGGAGACGCACCTCGCCTCGCTCGAAGGCGGCGGCGAGATCCACGGCCTCGCCATCGACGCCGAGGCGGCAATGCTCGAGTACATGGCGATCTTCTACAAGCTCGGCACGCTCGGCCGGGCGATGCGCGCGACCGGCGCGCTCGAGTTCGCTACGTCCATCGCACCGGGCATCAAGGACGTCATCCTCACCGGCAAGATCAAAGAGGTCGCGACCCGCGACAAGGGCAAGCGCGAGGTCGCCTACGACGCCATCGTCGTCGACTCCCCGCCCACGGGCCGCATCCACCGCTTCCTCGACGTCACCTCCGCGATGGCCGGGATCGCGCGCGGCGGGCCCATCCACTCCCAGGCGCGCGGCGTCTCCGAGCTCCTGCACTCCGATCGCGCCGTCGTCCACCTCGTCACGCTGCTCGAGTCACTCCCCGTCCAGGAGACGCTCGACGCGATCTCCGATATCGAGTCCGTCGGCATTCCCGTCGGACATGTCATCGTCAACCGCGCCGCCCCGCGTCTCGTCCCCGGCGACTCGCTCGGCCGCTTCGCCGCCGAGGGCCCCGATCCGAAGCAGCTCGCAGCGGGCCTCCTCGAGACCGGGATCACCGAGAACGGGACCGGGAAGGACACCGGCGAAACCCCCACGGAACCCGACCCCGCCCTCGTCGAGGGTCTCATCGTCGAGTCCATGGAATACGGGCGCGTCGCAGAGGGCCAGCTCGCGGCGGCCACGACCCTCGCGGACTCCCCTGCCGACACCCTCGTCCTCCCCCACCTCGGCGGCGGCATCGACACGTGCTCGCTGTTCGAGCTCGCCTCTGCGCTCACCGAGCAGGGCGTCGCCCTCTCCCCGAAGGGACGGTTCGCGCGATGAGCCAACTCGATGTCGAAGCCCTCCTCTCCTCCGCGGAGACCCGCGTCGTCGTGTGCACCGGCTCCGGCGGCGTCGGCAAGACCACCACGTCCGCGGCCCTCGGTCTCCTCGCCGCCGAGCTCGGCCGCCAGGTCGTTGTGCTCACCATCGACCCGGCGCGACGGCTCGCGCAGGCACTCGGCGTCGACGGCCTCACGAACGAGCCGCAGGAAGTCTCCACCGCTTCTGACGACGGAGCTCCCGATTCCGGGACCAGCGCGGGTGGCCGTCTCTACGCGATGATGCTCGACATGAAGGGCACGTTCGACGAGCTCGTCGCCAACAACACCACCCCGGAACGCGCCCAGCGCATCAAGGACAACCCCTTCTATTCGACGCTCGTCGAGTCCTTCGCCGGCACCCAGGAGTACATGGCCATGGAGAAGCTCGGGC
>NZ_DAINST010000013.1:6830-46137 GCF_036741115.1 Dietzia sp. | reverse complement strand
TTCGACTACCGCGGCACGGGGGCGACCCACGCCGACGAAACCCGCGAGGCCACGAAGGACTGGAGCACGCGACTCTTCGCCGCCGACGCCCGCCACGTCCTTGCGGCCTGCGGCGCCAAATCCTCGCACGTCTACGGCGCCTCGATGGGCGGGCGAGTCGCGCAGTGGCTCGCCATCGACCACCCCGACACGGTCGACCACCTCGTGCTCGCCTGCACTTCGCCGGGCGGCGACAAGGCCGTCGAGCGCAGCCCGGAGGTGCGCCGCCAGCTGGGGCAGCGCGACCCAAACGGGCGCCTCGAGACCCTCCTCGACCTCTTCTACACACCGGCCTGGCGCGCACTCGGCAAACGCAGCTCGCTCCTCGGCGACCCGAAGATGTCCGCCCGCGCCCGCACCGGCCACCTCCGCGCGAGCGATCACCACGACGCCGCGGCGCTCCTCCCCGAGATCGCCGCCCCCACTCTGATCCTCCACGGCACCGACGACCACATGGCGCCGGTCGCCAACGCACATGCCATCCACGGGCTCATCCCAGGTTCGCGGCTCTCGCTCACCGAGGGCGGTCGGCACGGTTTCTTCGACGAGTTCTCTTTGCGGGTGACGCCGGACGTCCTCGATTTCCTCCCCTGAGCCCAGCCGACGTTTCCCAATCTTTTCCCGGAGTTCAGGGGCCATTAACCGAGGGCATCCTCGGGCGCCGATGACGGCCGATAACGTCGGCATTTGCGCGTCCGCGTCGCCCTGGGCGAGGACACTGGCACCGCATTCGAGGAAGGTTCACATGAAGAAGCGTTCACTCACCGCCGCCGTCGTCTCGGCCGCACTGCTCGCCCCCGGAGTCGCGCTGGCCGCGCCGGCCGTGGCGCAGGGCGCCCCGAAGGTCGTCATCAACGAGGTCGAGTCGAAGGACGACAACGGCGGCCAGGATTGGATCGAACTCGCCAATACCGACGACAACGAGACCGTCGACGTCTCGGGCTGGACGCTCATCGACAACGACGACACGCACAAGCCGTACACCTTCCCCGAGGGCTCGACGATCGAGTCTGGCGGCTACAAGGTCGTCGAGCCGGACAACAAGGAAGCCGCGGGCGACGGCAACGGCACGTTCGGCCTCGGCGGCGCCGATTCGGTGACCCTCAAGAACAAGGACGGCGAGGTCGTCGACTCCACCGAGTGGACCGAGCACGCTGCGACCTCGTGGGGCCGCGTTCCCGACAAGACCGGCGAGTTCGCCGCGACCGGCGAGCCCACGAAGGGCCTGGCCAACGTCGCGGAAGGTGAAGGGGGCGAGACCGGGACGCCGGACGCGAAGCCGTTCCCGGGCGACCCGCTCACCATCAAGAACCAGGACCTCGGCGGCGCGTTCGCGGGCGAGGACATGTCCGGCATCGACTTCGACGCCCTCGGCAACGCCTACGTCGTCAACAACGACAAGGGCGATCTCTACAAGCTCTCCTACGATGCCGCGAAGGACGAGTACTCCATCGCCGCGCACTATTCGATCGTCTACCCCGACGGCACCGGCGCCCCGGACACCGAGGGCGTCACCCTGGGCCCCGACGGCACCCTCTACGTTTCGGTCGAGCGAAACAACGACGACAAGAACGTGAGCCGCCCGGCGCTGCTCCAGGTCGATCTCCGGGGCGCCGCCAACGACGCCACTGTCCCGGCGAAGCGCGAGATCCAGATCTCCGACCTCGCCCCCGAGCTCGGCACGCTCGGCGCCAACGCCGGCGCAGAGGCCGTCGAGTACATCCCCGAGCTGGAGGCCTTCGCCGTGGGCGTCGAGGGCACGGGCAAGGTCTACTTCGTCCAGGTGGGCGAGGACGGCACGCCGAAGCTCGTGGACACCTACACGTCCCCGTTCCCCGGAGTCATGGCCCTGGACTACGACCGGGGCTCGCTGCGCGTGATGTGCGACGAGGTCTGCGACGGCGAGTCGGTGCAGCTCACGTTCGCAGGCGGGAAGGCCCAGGATGACGGCGCCGTGTACAAGCGCCCCGCGGGCATGGGGAACTTCGCCAACGAGGGCTTCGCGACCTACTCCACCAGCGAGCAGACGCGGTACCTCTGGGCCGACGACGGAGTGACCGATGGCATCTCCCTCCGCTCGGCCCTGGGACCGAAGCAGCAGGGCGCCGGAGACCGCCCGATGGGCAGCGTCGACGACGCGCTGGGCAGCATCAAGGATCCGTCGCTCGCCTCGGTGATCCAGGCGCTCGGCTCGATCCTCCCGATCAACGCGCTGCCGTAACCACGGTCTGAGTAGGAATTCCGTTCGTCCGGCTTTCTGCCGGGCTCTCCCACCCCGGGGGGTCGACGCCGGCCCCCGGGGCGGCGTATTCCTGGGGGATAGGGGCGCCGCGTCGGCGGCGCGGCCTGAGGAGTGACGACGCCGTGAACGATCGCAATGACCACCGGGCCCGCGGGCGCAGGGCGATGGCCGCCGCCGTGCTGTGCGCTTCGGGGACTGCGCTGCTCGCCGCGTGCGGGAGTTCGGGAGGGGAGGCCGCACCCTCGACGGTGCTGGTCACCGCCTCGCCCAGCGCCTCGAGCACGACGACCTCGGCCCCGAGGAGCACCGAGACGAAGACGGTGGAGCCGAGCTCGAGCAGCTCGCGAGCGCCTGATGCGTCTGGCTCCGCGACGGCTAAGCCCGGCGGAGGTGGCGCGGACGGCTGCGCTGCGGGGGACCTCGAGGTCACCGCGACCTCCAACGGCGCCGGCGCCGGCTCGCGCTTTGTCGAGCTCGAGTTCCGCAACACCTCGGGCTCGGAGTGCACGCTCAACGGTTTCCCCGGAGTCGCCGCAATCGACCCGGGCACGGGGGCGCAGATCGGGGTTCCTGCCGAGCGGCAATCGGGAAGCACGAAGGCGGTGAAGCTCTCGCCCGGCGACATCGCGACGGCCGACCTGCGCGTTACGAACATGGGCGGGTCCGGCGGGCCCATCGACGGCTGCGAACCGGCGCCCGCGGGCGGGCTCAGCGTGATTCCCCCGAACCTCCGCGACGCCACGGAGGTCTCCGTCGATGGCCTCTACGCCTGTAAGGCGGACGCCCCTTTCATGTCAGTCGGGCCGGTGAAGTCCGGCTGATTCGAGCGCCTCAGGCGGCCGGCGGACGGGGGAGGCCCCGGCCTCCGGCGGGGTAGTCGCCCGCGTCGCCACTGTCGTCTTCGTCGTCGCCGCTGTTCGCGTGCGCGATGGCGCCACCGCCCGTGTAGACGATGGGGATCAGCAGAAACGCGAGCCACGCGTGGTCGAAGCCCACGGAATTGAGGACGAAGAAAAGGATCAGGGCGATCATCGGGATCGTCGCCATGAGCACGCGGAGGACGACGCTGGAACCGCCTCTCGCTTCCCGGCGTTCCGTGCGCCTGTCGCGGCGCGGCTGCGGGGCGGAGACGGGTTTCGCCGCGGCCGGCACGTTCGCCGAACGCTCGGCGCGTGCAGTCGCGTCGTGGGCGACGTAGCCGTCGAGCGAGCCGCCCGGGAGGTCGAAGAACAGCGGCTTGAGCTCGCCGACCGTCGTGGCCCGCCACGCCGCACCCGTTCGTTCCTCGAACTCCGTGGAATCGAGCCGACCGGCGGCGAAATGATCTGCCAGCGAATCGGCGGCGCGCTGCCGCTCCGCATCGCCGATGCGCAGTCCGTCGCCTCTGTTACCGGGGTTCGTCATGATTACTTACGGTAGACCGCAGTGGCGGTTCGCGCGTGGGTTCGTCGGACGTCCGGCGTCATAGTGGAATCGGTCCCGAACCCGAATCGATGCCGAAACGGTCCCGGGCCGCCGCCGAGCGTGCCTTCCCCCTGGATTCGGGCCGTCACCCGCGCGAACAGCCCCAAATTAGACAGGTCTGTCTAATCTCGATAATCTACGGTTTGCCCCTCGGGAGTGGTGTCTTTGACGGCGCCGCCCCGGATGCTTGAACGGCTGCACCCCGGCGCCTGCCCGCGCCGCGGTGGCAATCGGCCGCACGCGACCAAAGGAGTTCGCCGCCCATGACCGTCAAGGAAGACGCCCAGCCCCGCAAGCGACCGGCGCGAGCGCCGAAGCCGCAGGGCCAGTGGAAGGTCGACGGCAAGGAGCCGCTCAACCCGAACGAGGTCTTCAAGCAGGAAGACGACGCGCTCAACGTGCGCGACCGGATTCTCGAGAAGTACTCGAAGGAGGGTTTCTCGTCGATCCCTCCGACTGACCTCACCGGCCGTTTCCGCTGGATGGGTCTATACACGCAGCGCCGCCAGGGCCTCGACGGCCGCGCCACCTCCGACTTGTCCGACGACGAGCTCTCGGACGAGTACTTCATGATGCGAGTGCGCGTCGACGGCAAGGAGGTCTCCACCGACGCCCTGCGCGCACTGGGCGCCATCTCCAACGACTTCGCCCGCGGCTCCGCCGACATCACGGACCGACAGAACATCCAGTACCACTGGGTCGATATCAAGGACGTGCCGGAGATCTGGCGCCGCCTCGAGGAGGTCGGCTTCGAGACGATGGAGGCGTGTGGCGACTGCCCGCGTGCGTTCCTCAACAGCCCTGTGGCCGGCGTGGCCGCGGACGAGATCATCGACCCGACGCCGTACCTGCAGGAGATGCACGACAGGGTCATCGGGAACCCCGCGTTCTCCAACCTCCCGCGCAAGTTCAAGACCGCGGCGACGGGCCACCCGAGCCTCGATGTGGTCCACGAGATCAACGACGTCTCGTTCGTAGGCGTTGAGCACCCCGAGCTCGGCCCGGGCTTCGACCTCTGGGTTGGTGGCGGACTCTCCACCGTCGCGCACTTCGCCAAGCGCCTCGGCGTCTTCGTGCCGCCGGAACGCGCCGCCGACGTCTACGAGGGCGTCGTCGGTATCTTCCGCGACTACGGATACCGCCGCCTGCGCAACAAGGCGCGGCTCAAGTTCCTCATGAAGGACTGGGGACCGGAGAAGTTTCGTGAGATCCTCGAGACCGAGTACCTCGACTCCCCGCTGCCCGACGGCCCCGCGCCGGAGTTCTCCGGTCAGCGTGGCGACCACTCGGGCGTCCACGACCAGAAGGACGGGCGCAAGTACGTCGGCGCGACGGCCGTGGTCGGGCGCATTTCCGGGGACATCCTCAACGAGGTCGCCGACCTCGCGGAGGCCGCCGGTTCGAAGCGGATCAAGTTCACCCCGCACCAGAAGATCGTGTTCCTCGACGTGCTTCCGGAGAAGGTCGAGGAACTCGCCGAGGGTCTCGCGAAGCTCGGCATCCAGGTGTACCCGGGCCCCTTTACCCGGGTGGGCATGTCGTGCACGGGAATCGAATACTGCAAACTCGCGTTCGTAGAGACGAAGGAAAAGGCACGGACAGTGCTCGCGGAGCTCGACCAGCGCTTCGCCGGCGAGACCATCGAGCCGCCGATCTCGGTGCACCTGAACGGCTGCCCCAACTCCTGCGCCCGCATCCAGACCGCGGACATCGGGCTCAAGGGCCAGCTCATCGAGGGCGACACCCCGGGGTTCCAGGTGCACCTCGGCGGCAGCCTCGCCGGAGACGACGTGGCGGAGGGCGAGCTCGGCCAGTCCGTTCGTGGCTTCAAGGTGGCCTCGGACGATCTCACCGACTACATCGAGAAGATCGTTCGCAACTTCCTTGCGGAGCGCGGCGAGGGCGAGACCTTCGCGCAGTGGAGCCGCAGGGCGGAGGAGGAAAAACTCAAGTGAGTCTCGATTTCGGCGGGCTGACCGGCTCGCTCGTATCCCTGTCCGACGACCGCCCCGACCCGGCCGATATCGACTACCCGGCGCGCGATGACGCGCTCAATCCCGATCCCGCGCAGATCCCCGATCCAGCCGATATCGGCCCCGGTAGGGTCCGAACCGAGGCCGAGCTCGAGCAGATCGCCGAGGCGGCCGCGGAGAAGCTCGCCGATGCGAGCACGGACGAGATCCTCACGTGGGCGGCCGAGACCTTCGGCAACCGACTCGCCGTGGCCTGCTCCATGGCGAATACCGTGGGGCCCGAGTACACCGCGCGCTTCCAGCCGGGCGTCGACGTGCTCTTCCTCGAGACCGGCTACCACTTCGCCGAGACCCTCGAGGTGCGCGATCAGCTCGCCGCGAAGGGCACTGTGTCGGTGAAGAACGTGCGCAACCGCGAGACCGTCGCGCAGCACGAGGCGAACTTCACCGCCGGCAAGCCCTACGAGATCGACACCGACGCGTGCTGCGGCGCGCGGAAGGTCATGCCGCTCAACGCCGCCCTCGACGGTTACGAGGCGTGGGTCACCGGCATGCGCCGCTCGGATTCCGCCTCGCGCGCGAACACCCCGATCGTCCAGTGGGATCGCTCCCACAAGATGGTGAAGATCAACGCGTTCGCCAACTGGACGCTGCAGGAGATCGAGCGCTGGGCCGCGGAGAACGAGGCGCTGATCAACCCGCTGCACTACGACGGCTACCCGTCGATCGGTTGTGGCCCCTGCACGCGCCGCGTCGCGCCCGGCGAGGACGCGCGCGCAGGCCGCTGGGCCGGCTCGGGCAAGACCGAATGCGGAATCCACCTGTGACCTCCCCGTCCTTTGCCTCCCTCGCCTCTCTTCTGACGGCGGAGCCCGCGGAATCCGGGGTGCCGTCCGGGTCTGGTGTGGGCGCGTCGTACGCCGCGGGCGGCGTAGCCGAGACGTTCCCACTCGCGGTGCTGCTCGCCGATCGCCTCGTGGTGCTCGTCGGAGGCGGCCGCGTGGCCGCGCGCCGCGCCGCTGCGTTCGCGGGCGCCGGAGCCCGGATCCGTGTCGTCGCGCCGGAGCTTGATCCCGCGCTGGCCGAGATCCTCGGCGAGCGGGACGAGTGGGTCGCGCGGGAGTTTATCCTCGGCGACCTGACCAATGCCTGGCTTGCACACACCGCGACCGGCGACCCGGCCGTGGACGCCGAGGTTGCCCGCGAGGCCGAATGGCGACACATCTTCTGCGTCAACGCCGGGGACCGCGATGCCGGTTCCGCGGCCGTTCCCGCGCGCGCCGTGGCGGAGACGCCTACGGGGCGGGTTCAGGTCGCCGTGGACTCGCGGGACCCGCGGCGCTCCGTGGCCGTGGCGAAGCACGTGCAGGGCGATCTCGAGTCCGGGCGCGCACCGATCCAGAGTCGCCGCCGGCACCGGTGATCCGCTGATGGTCGGCGGCGTTGGCTCCGCGATGGGCCCTGGAGTCGACACGATGGCCGCCGAATCGGTACCCACGGCGATCCTTGCGTGGCACGGCACCCGTTCGGCGGAGGGGCGCGCGGACACCGCGCGCCTCACCTCGCTCCTGGAGAAGCGGCTCCGCCGCGACGCCCCCGGCGTGCGCGTCGTGGCGGGCTTCGTCGACGAGAAAGTCCAGGAGCCGGCGTTGTCCGACGTCATCGCCTCGGAGCTGGCTTCCTCGAGCGATTCGGTCGTGGTGCTTCCTGCTTTTATCGCGGCCGGGTATCACGTGCGTCACGACATCGGCGCCGCGGCCGAAGAGGCCACGCGCGCCGACCGGGCGCGCATGGGGCGGGTGACCGTTACCCCGCACCTTGGCAAAGACGCGCGCGGGGGCACCGAGCCGCGACTTGTCGACGCGGTGCTCGCGGCTGCGGGGGCCGGGGCTGATGGAGGCTCCCGCCCCGACACCGCCACCGACGCCGCCGACAGTCCGATCGTCCTTGCGAGCGCCGGATCAGCGTGGGAAGCCGTGGCCGTGGAGATCGAGCTGCTCCGTCGTGCGGTCGCGGAGCGCGCCGAGGACCGCGAGGTCCGGCACGCGGTGCTCGACGCGGACTTCGCCGTCGCCGAGGGCGAGACCACCGTTCCGCTGTTGCTCGCGCGCGGATTCTTCGCGAGCCGCGCTCGCGCCGGTGGCGTCGCGCAGTCCCCGCTGCTCGGGGATCCGCCGGCCGTCGACCACATCGTCGAGGCGCTCGCCGAGCGCTACGAGGGCGCCCTCGGACGCGAGCAGCGTTGAGACGCTTGCGCACCTGGGCGACTCACACGCGCGGCTTGGTCGCCACGGTACCGCGAGGTGGGCACACCAATTTCCTGAACCTGTAGACGGTGTCTACAGGTTCAGGATTTTTGTGTTCACACGTTGTGCCGCAGCGGGTGGAATCGGGGGCCGTGTCGAGTACGACGCGACGCCCCCGCCACCACTAGCTCTCGGCGCCCGGCAGCTTGAGCATCAGCTTGCCGGTGTTGGACCCGGCGAAGATCTCGTCGAAGACCTGCGGGAAATCGGCGACCAGCGCATCGCGAGCATCGATCCGCGAGACGAGCTTGCCCTCGGAGAGGTAGCCGGCGAGCGCCTTGACGCCCTCGCCGAGGCGAGGCCCGAAGTCGCCGATCGTAAAGCCTTGCACGCGCAGGGAGTGCGTGATGATCCGCGGGTAGTTCTTGAGGCCCGTGCGCTCGGAAGCGGAGGCGGCGTTGTAGTCGGAGATCGCTCCGCACATCACGATGCGGGCGTTGCGCGCCATGTTCACCAGCGCCGCGTCGAGCACCTTGCCGCCGACATTGTCGAAGAACACGTCGACCCCGTCGGGAGCGGCCTCGCGGATCGCGCGGCTCAGCGAGTCGGCGGTCTTGTAGTTCACGGCCGCGTCGAAGCCGAGCTCGTCCGTGAGCCAGGCGCACTTCTCATCGCTTCCGGCGATACCGACGACCCGCGCGCCGCGGATCTTCGCGAGCTGGCCCACCACGGAACCCACGGCTCCGGCGGCGCCGGAGACGAGGACCGTCTCGCCCTCCTGGGGATCTCCATATTCGTAGAGGCCGAAGTACGCGGTCAGACCGGTGAGCCCGAGCGCCGCGAGGTACTCGGCCCCGGAAGTCTTCGAGGTGTCGACCACCCGGATGTCCGAGCCGTCGGAGACGAAGAAGTCCCTCACGCCCGTCATCCCATGGACGTGCGCGCCGACGGGGAAGTCCGCGTTCTTCGACTCCGCCACGCGGCCCACGGCCGCGGCACGCATCACGGCGCCGACCTCGACCGGCGGGATGTAGGACGGCGCGTCGTCGAGCCAGCCGCGCATCGCGGGGTCGACCGAGATGTACTCGGTCGCGACGAGCACCTGCCCGTCGGCCAGCTCCGGGAGCTCCTCGGTGCGCACGTCCCACGTGGAGGTATCGGGGTAGCCCTTCGGGCGCTCGGCGAGGTGGACTGCGGTGGCGTTATTAGACATGTGTAGAGGACTCCGTTCGGGGAAAATCGATTACTCCCGGGTGCAACGACCCGGCTCTAGCCGCTATTCCGCAGCGCCGTGGCCAGGCCGTTCATGGTCAGCTGGATGCCGGTGCGTACGTCCGGATCGTCCTCGCCGGCACGGAAACGGCGCAGCAGCTCGATCTGCAATACGTTGAGCGGCTCGAGATAGGGGAAGCGGTTGCGCACGGACCGAGCGAGCGCCGGGTTGTCGTCGAGCAGCGTCTCCTGCCCGGTGATCTCGAGGACCATGTCACGGGTCAGCTCGAACTCGGCGAGAATCCGCGAGTACACGCGCTCGCGGGTCTCCGCGTCCTCGACGAGCGAGGCGTACTGCCTTGCGAGACCCATGTCCGCCTTGGCCATCACCTGCGCGAGGTTCGACAGCGTGGTCCGGAAGAAGGGCCACGTCCGGTAGAGCAGCGCGAGCTGCGCCACGCGGGCGTCGCGGCCGCCGCTGCGGGCGCCCTCTCCGCCGTCATCCAGCCAACCGGCCAGGGCCGAGCCGACGCCGAACCAACCGGGGAGCATGACCCGCGACTGCGACCACGAGAGCACCCACGGGATGGCGCGCAGGTCGGAGACGTCCGAGGTCTGCTTGCGCGCGGTGGGGCGCGAGCCGATGTTGAGCTCCCCGATCTCCGACAGCGGCGTCGAGGTGGTGAAGTACTCGATAAAGCCCGGATCGTCGTGGACGAGCGAGCCGTACGCCTTGCGGCCCCTCCGCGCGAGATCGGCCATGACGGCGTAGGCCGCCTCCGCATCGTCGCCGAGGCCCTCGACATCGATAACCGAGGACTCGATGGTCGCGGCGACGAGCGCCTCGAGGTTGCGCCGGGCGCGGGGCGGCTCCGAGTACTTTGCGGAGAGCACCTCCCCCTGCTCGGTGATCCGCAGCGCGCCGCGCACGGCCCCAGGAGGCTGCGAGAGGATTGCCTCGTACGAGTTGCCGCCGCCGCGGCCCACGCTGCCGCCGCGGCCGTGGAAGAAGCGCAGGTCCACGCCCGCGTCCGCGCCGAGTGCGACGAGCTCGAGTTCGCCCTGGTAGAGCGCCCAGTTCGCGGCGAGGTAGCCGCCGTCCTTATTCGAATCGGAGTAGCCGAGCATGATCTCCTGCAGGTTCCCTTGCGAGCGGACGAGCTCGCGGACGGGCTCGAGCGCGAAGTATTCGCGCATGATCTCGCGGCCGGCGGCGAGGTCCTCGATGGTCTCGAGAAGCGGGATGAGCCGCACCTGCGAGCTCGGCGCCTTCGGCCCGCCGCGCAGCAGTCCGACCTCCTTGAGCAGGATCGCGGGTTCGAGGAGATCGGAGACCGACTGGCACATCGAGACGATGTAGTGGGGGATCACGCCCTCGCCGAGGGCGTCGACGGCGCGGGCCGCGGCGCGGAGCACGCCGAGTTCCTTCGCAGCGAGCTCCGAGAGCTCGGCGCGCGGGCCGAGCAGCGGGCGGTCGTAGGAGAGCTCGCGGAGGAGGATCTCCACCCGCTCGGCCTCCTCGAGGGAGGCGTAGTCCTCGCACACGCCGGCCTCGGCGAACAGCTCGGTGAGCACCTCCTCGTGGGTATCGGAGTTCTGCCGCATGTCGAGCGCCTGCAGGTGGAAGCCGAAGGTGCGCACCGCCCACTCCAACGCGGATAGCCGCGACTCGGCGACGATCCCTGCGCCGACCTCGCGGAGCGCATCGCCGATTACTCCGAGGTCGGCGAGCATGTCGTCGGGCCGCGCGTAGGCCGGGTCGCCCTCGGCGCCGATCCGCACTCCCATGTGGTCGACCGGGATCCGGGCGCCGGCGATCGAGTGGAGAGCAGCGCGCGCGGCGAGCTTGCGGCGCACCGAGCGCACGGCGCGGCGGAAAGGGACATCGCGCCGCGCCGCCTCGTCGTCGCCGCGGCTCTCGAGCCCGTCGGCGAGGGCGAGCAGTGCCTCGGGGGCGTCGACCTGCTTGCCGCTGAGGCTCAGCTCGGCCTCGAGCTGCCGGAGCTCGTCGTCGTAGAAGTTCTGGATGAGCGCGGCGGCGCGGCTCGTGGCGAACTCGACGACCTCACCTGTGACGTACGGGTTGCCGTCCCGGTCACCGCCGATCCACGAACCGGGGCGCACCACCGCGCGGTCGGTGCCGAGCTTGTTCGCGACCTCGCGGTTGAGCCGCGGGATCACGTCGATGAGCGTGGCCTCGTGATACTGCAGGCCCGTGAGGATCTCGTCCTGGATGCGCGGGCGCTGCGAGCGGATGATCGCCGTGTCCCACAGGAGCACGACCTCCCGCTTGATATCGGCCTCGACCTCCGCGCGCTCCGCCGAGCCCTCGGCGAGCGCTTCGCGCCGGCGCATGAGCTCGGTGATCGAGCGGGTGATCCGGAAGACCGAGCGCCGCCGCGTCTCCGTGGGGTGCGCGGTGAGCACGGGGACGACGCGCGCGGTGCGGCGCAGCGCCGCCCAGCCGGCCTCGGAATCCCCGGCGGACTCGATCTTCTCCCAGGTCCGGGCGAGATCGCCTTCGCGCGGCGGTTCGCCGGCCGCCACGTGCATCGCTCGACGCCGCTCCTGGTGGAGGTCCTCGGCGATGTTGGACAACAGCGCGAAGAGGGAGAACGCGCGGATCACGTCGATCGCCTCGGCGGCCGGGGTGCCGGTGAGCACGTCGAAGGTCGCGGAGCGCTCGACATCGTTGCGGCGCACGGCGAACGCGGTCTGCCGTGCGGACTCGACGAGGTCGAACACGCGCTCGCCGGCCTGCTCGCGGACGGTATCGCCGAGGAGCTGGCCGAGGAAGCGGACGTCCGCGCGCATCGGCGCGACCGCCGAGGACAGGGGATCGTCGCGCTCGACCTCCGGGGAAATGACGGTGGCCAGGGGGTCGCGCGAGTAATCGTCGCCCGTGCCGGAGGTATCGGCACGGGAGTCGGGTGCGGTCTTGGGGTTCGTGTCGTCCGACGTCATGCCCCCAACTCTAGGCCGATCGGGCGGACCGACGCGGGCGAGCCGGGGCGCGTGGCAGTGTTGTGGGAATGAGCGGGCGGCGGCACAGGAGGGCGAGGGCAGCGATGGATTCTGGCGATCGGGACGGGTTCGGCGGGACCGGGAACAGCGATGAGGTCGGCGACCTGCACGTCGAATCGATGCACAATTTCCGCGACGTTGCGGGACCCGGATATATGACGCCGGACGGCGCGATGGCCAGGGGCGTCCTGTTCCGGGCGAACGTGGTGGCGCCCTCGGATGCCGATGCAGAGAAGCTCCGCGCCCTCGGGCTGCGGCGCATCGTCGACCTGCGCAGACCCGAGGAGGTCGAGAAGGCACCGGACCACGAGGTCGCCGGGGCCGACTACGTCCATGTCGACGTGCTCGGGACGTCGGATTCCGCCGCGACCGTCGTGGGCTTCGACGAGAGCGCGACCCCCGCCGATGCGCGGCGCGAACTCCGGCGGCTCAACCGATCCTTCGTGGTCGAGCCCGAGTTCCGCGCCCGCCTTCGCGGCGCCTTCGAGGCGATCGCCGAGTCTCCCGGGCCGGTGGTGTTCCACTGCACGGTGGGCAAGGACCGCACCGGGTTCACGGCCGCCGTGCTGCAGCTCCTCGCCGGGATGTCCCACGAGGACATTCTCGCCGACTACCTGCTCACCAACGAGCGGGCGCGGGACTGGGCGGCGGACCTCGAGGCGCATTTCCGCGAGCGCGTACCGGAGCGCGCGGACACCCTCGTGGAGCTGCTGCAGGCGCGTCCCGAGTACATCACCGATGCGCTAGATGCGATCGACGCCGAGTACGGTTCGGCGCGGGCGTACCTGGTCGACGGCCTCGGGATGGCGCCGGAGGCCGTCGATACGCTTCGCGCGCGGCTGGTTCCCGGAGCCGGCTGAGCGAAAACGACCCGCGGCGCGGCGGTGCTGGCAGCGGGCGCTGGGCCGGGGATCCGGAATCATCCGCCGTACCTCACGGCATCGCGCAGCGCGCGGGCGGCGAGTTCCTTGTCCGAGGGGCCGAAGACATCGCTGCCCACACCCGTCGCAGCCCAGTGCGCGGCGGGCAATAGCGTTGCGTCGACGAGGCGCTCGACGGGACCGCCGAGCGCTTCGCTCGCCACATAGCTCCCGCCGAAGCCGCCGACGTTCTCGAGCCGCGGGGAGTCGCGGGCCGCGCCCACCGAGCCGCCGACGAGGCCTCCCGCGTGGTCGAGAGTCTTCGCGCCCAGCGCGTGGAGCAGCACCTCTCCCGGCGACGTGCGGTTTTCTTCCACCGCGAGCAAGCCCTCGTGGACGTCGAGGGTCGTGCCCAGCACGGGGACCATGCCGACGGCGTCGCGAACGAGGCCGTTGCCGGTATTGCCGATGCCCGGGATCTTCGGGTAGCGGGAGCCCTCGACCTCGCGCTCGGCGAGCGCCGCGTCGATAGCCGCGGGCACGGCCGCCGCGACCATCCGGGACTCGGCGCCGTCCGCGATGCCCACGAGGATCCCGGCGTGCTCGGCATCGGCATCGAGAAGGGCGCCGGCAATCGACGCGATCGCCTCGGCGAAGGACTTCGCGGCGCCGTCACCGCCCCCTTCGCCCACACCCGGCCCATCGCCCTTCCCACCCTCGGGCCCGCGCACTGTGATCGGCCCGCGCGCGGGCACGCTCGTGTCGATCTCGAAGCCCGCCGCTTCGGCCGCCGCGACCTGGTCGAGCAACGCCCGGTGCTTCTCGGAAACCGCGCGGTGGGCGGCCTCTGCAGCGTGGTATAACCGCACGATATCGCCGTGATGATCGGCAATGGTCCGCCATTCCGAAGCCAGCGCTATGCGCACGGCACCGGCAGCGACGCCGGTCCACGCCGAGGGTATCAATGCGAGGGTGTCGGCGAGCCTCGCGACGGCGTTATCGAGGCGTTGCGCGGCCGCCCCGAGCGCGCGCGACTCCCCGGCGAGCGCCTCCGGGTACCACGTAAGCAAGCCCCCAAGCGTGAGCGCAGGCGCCGCCGGCGGACTCATCGTTCGCCGCTTTCCGGGAGCACCGCGGCGAGCAGCGCGGCGAAATCGGAATCGGTACCCACGAGCGCCGCGGCCGTCGTGTTCCCCGCGAGCTCGAACGCGCGGATGCGGCCGGCGAGCACCGAGTGGATCTCCCGCACCGCGACGGCCACCCGATTCGCCGCGCCCGCGAGCTCCCCGCCCGGGAGCGCGAATGCTATCTCGCCGGGATCGACCGCCTCGGCGGCGGAGATCTCCGAAGCGACCCCGGGGAGCCGCCGCATGACCGCGCGGACCTGCGGATAGTCCGCCCGCATGTCCTCTTTCTCCGCCGATGTGGGCGCGAGTTCCCCGTAGCGCCCAGGCAAGTCCTCGAGTGGTTCTCCCACGCCTTTCCCCTCCCCGCGCCCCGACACAGCGATGCCCCTCACCCGAGACGACGTATGGGGAGGGGCATCCGGTTCCCGGGGAGGGACGGCAATGCGGGCCGAGGTTCTCGGCGCCGGGATCAGGGCAGGAAGGTCGCCCCGCCGAGCCGGAGGTGGGCGATGTGCGCTTCGGCGAGCACCAGGTCGATAACGATCTGCTGCGGCGCCTGCGCCACGAGCCGCGCCCACAGGTCGAGGAGGTCCTGGTCGAGCCCCGTGGCGAAATAGCCGTATGCGTGCCCGCGCGCAAGGAGCGCGAGGGAGAACGTGAGCTGCGGGATGTTCGACCACATGGGCAGCTCGACGGCCTGCGAGGAGCTCGCCGCGCCGCGACCGCGTCCGCGCCCGCCCTTGGACGCGCGCTTGTCCACTTCGACGGTCGCGGGCAGCGCCTTGATCCGCTCGGTGATCAGCCGGTACAGGGGCCGGAACCGCCGCAGCGACTCGTACTTGCCGAGCATCCGCTCGAACTGGTCGCGCACGTACCCGGAGGTGAACGCCTTCTCGTTGCGCAGCAGCGCGAGGAGCCCCTCCCACCGCGAGGAAGCGTCGAGTAGCGGACCCGGGATGGTCGGCCGGGACAGCAGCATTTGCCGCAGCGTCGGGTCCATCGCGGCCTGCACCTCGGGAAGCCCGAGGCGCACGGAGCTCTGCAGCGGGTCCTCGCCGAACGCGAGCACGTGGTGCAGCGAGTCGCCGCCGACCTCGCGGAGGTGCGCCGCGGTGGCCCGGCGCAGGCGCGGCGGCTCGTTGCCGATGTTCGCGATCGAGAGGAACACGTCGATCCACGATTCGCGGGGGCGGGTGGAGCCGCTCATCGAGCGCCGCGTCCCCGCCGCCGAGCGGTCCCAGTGGTCCCCGCCCGGGGGCGCCGGCGCGATCGGCTCGCTGACTAGTCCGGAGGCGATAAACGCGGCGACCTTCTGCGGCGAAGTCAGCGTGGACCTGTCGAGCGAGAGCAGGTTCGCGCGCGGGCTCGAGCGCAGGTGGCCCGCAAGCTCGGTGCGCAGCGGCCGGTCCGTCACGGGGTGGAGATTGAGCGACAGCAGCGACCACGCGCTCCACACCTCGGACAGCGAACTCGCCACGTAGGTCGCGGCGCCGCGCCCGGCGAGGAACTGCGAGAGCAGGCCCTGCCCTGTATTGGAGAAGCGTGACGCCGTCTGCAGCGATGTCGTGCCGCGGTGGGGGAGCGCGGCGGCCGGGACCGGGTCCCAGGGGTCCTCGATCGCGACGTCCACGCGGAGCCGGCCCGCTCCGTCGAGCTCGGCCGGCAGCGGGGCGAAGCCGTCGGTCACCGGGATCGACAGCGCCGGCTTCCACGGCCGCTCGAGCTGCCACACGCGGCAGACGAGATCGTCGACGCCCTCGGCGCCGGGCACGCGCAGGCGCTTGCGCTCGAGGGTGATGTGCTGCTCGGAGGCGGTTCCGAAGCGGACGAGCGTGGCCACGCGCTTGTACGAGCGGGTGCCCTCGGCGTCCGGGTCGACCACGACGGCGCGGATCTCGCCCTTGCGCAGCGTCTTCGCACGCTCGGCGAAGCGCTGGACGTCGATCCGGAACGTGCCGTCGACGGCGCGGTCGAAATCGGCGCGTTGCGTGAGCCGCCCGCGCTCGTCGACGAGCTGCAGCGAGATGTGCAGCGTCGCGTATGGGTCGCGGACCACGAGCGTCGCGTGTTCGAGGTCGTAGGCCGAGCGCGAGATCTGCTGGTCGGACCACGCGGGCGCCATACCCGTGCCCGTCATCCGGAACTTGAGCCGCGGGGGCCGGAGCACGAGCGTCTCCGTCCGCTCGCCCGCGGAGACTTGCACGCGGAGCTTGCGCGTCGAGGCGCCGAACTCCACGGTGTGCGCGGAGATGCCGAGCGCGCGGCCGTCCGCGGCACCGTGGGCCCCGTCTGCCCCGTCACCTGAAGCATCTTCGTCCTCCGCGTCCTCTCCCCCCACGGGCTCGGCGCTCAGCTCGGCGACCGCCGGGGTCGCGCCGTCGGCCTCGGGAAGCCGGGGCGATTCGGGGAAGTGCGCGTAGAAACCCTCGGCGACGAAGATCCGGATATCGGTGCGGGCATGATCGGGGCCCTCGATGCGGATGTCGAAGCCGCCGAGGACCGGCTCGCTCTCCGAGTACCCGAAGTGCTCGAGCACGCCGTCGGAGAAGAGGGCGTGGCCCTCGTGTTCGTCGGTGGGGTCGTAGTGGCCGACGGGGTACCAGGCGCCTGCGTCGTCACCGGTCCTCCGGATGGCCACCTGCCACGGCCGCTGCCCTTCCTCGAGCGGGGGCACGTCGAGCCAGGGGCGAACGGCGAGCACGGGCACGCCGAGCTCGCTCTCCACGCCGGTGAGGCGCTCGAGCGGCTCGTCCTCGGTGTCCCACAGCGAGGGCAGTGCGCGCGTGCCGACGCGGATTCCATGGGCGACGCCTTCCGCGTCGTGGACCACGACCTCCTCGAGCCCCTCGAGGCTCCACAGCTGTAGCGTCCACTGGCCCCAGCCCTCGGGGGTGTCGAGGGTCTCGAGCACCACCGGGCCCCCGGCCTCGGGCGAGGCGGGCTCGTGCCCCGGCGGGACGAGCGCGAAGACTTCGCCCTCGGGGATCATCGACGAGGTCGGGACGTGCATGCCGTCGGGCTGGAAGACGGCCACAGGGAAGTCGGTGGTGAACAGGCGGAGCTCGGCCACGGCGTGGAAACTCGGGTGGGTGACTGCGACCCGGCGCGTCGGCCTGCCGAGCAGGGACAGCTGCGTTTCGTCATCGCGCAGCGAGCGCCGCGGCCGCACGGGGGTCACCTCGTCGCCCGTGGTCACGACCCAGGCGTCGTCGGTGTACTTCGCCACCGGGGGCAGCGCGACGCACACCGCGTCGGTGCCGTCGAGCCACAGGTACGGGCGCTGCGCGCGGTCTGCGGCGCGGCGTGCCATCGCCGAGAGCGCGCGGCCCTCGGCGGCGGGGACGTGGAGCGCGGCGAGGAGCTGCTCGCACAGGCCGCGCGGCAGCACGGTCTCCCCGGCGAGAACGTCGGCGCGCTCGAAGCCCGCGAGGAACATCTCGACCACGTCAATGGCGCCCTCGAGCATTTCTCCCGCGGATTCGCCGGCGTAGCGCACGAGGTACTGGGTGCCGGTGGGCAGCGAGAGGAAGAACTCGCGCTGGCTGGGGTCGAGGAGCCAGGGTCGGGCCTTCTGGATCGTGCGGTCGGCCACGGAGTTCGTGAACTCGAGGAGCACCTCGGCGACCGTGCCCATTGCGGCCTCGGGGACCGCCGCGTGCGCGACGAGCACGTCCCCGACATCGCCCGAGGGGACCTCGTCGAAGGTCTCGAGCCCGAAGCCGCGGAGGAGGGATTCGAGGCACGACTCCAACGAGGCGCGGAGCGCGCGGATCGCCTCGCCGTCGGCGGCGGAGTCGTCGAGCCCGAGCGCCGCGGCGATCCACGGCAGCACGCCGAGCTCGGCCTCGGCGGGCGATGCGCCCTGCTCCTGACCGGCGTACGCGTGCTTCGACGCCGTGTCCACCAGCACGAACAGCGTTACGGCGGGGAAGCGCTCGAAAAGCTCGGTGTACATCTCGGCGTCCGCGTCGAGGGCTGCGAAGCGTCCCTCGAGTGCCGCGCGCAGCCGATCGAGCTCAGCCTGCCCTGGCGTGACGGCGGCGACCAGCGGCGCGCTTTCCAGGCGCGCGGCGAGCTCCTTTTCCAGGTCGTGCAGCTCGGGCTCGGCGCCGGTATTCCCTTCGCCGGAAGGCGCGGCAGCGGCCTCGACCGCGGCGCCTGCGGCGACCGAAGCGTCGGCTGCACCCTCCCTGCCGCCTGGGTCGGGCACGGCCGCTCCGTCCACATCGCGTGTGACGGCGGACGCCGCAGTCGGCCCGGCGGCCTGCCCCGCGGCGGCCGCAAGGGTGTCCTGGATGCGGCGGTCGATCTGGGCGCGGAACTCGGCGGACTCCATGGCCCGGAGAACATCCGGGGAGAGCTCGCCCTCCAGGTCGCGGCGGCGGAGGACCTCGGCCGCGGGGATGGGCGGTGGACCTCCGGCGTCACTCGAGCGGGGATCGACCCACCACGGGGTCCGCAACATCTCGATCCACCCGATCGCCGGATCGGGATCGGGGAACGTCGCGGGGTGGAGGAGGAGCGCGCTGCCGAGCTCGTTCTTCGACTCCGAGTAGTGCGCGTGCGCCGAGCCGTTCCCGCGGCAGCGGTTGACCGCCCAGACCAGGTGCATCGCCACGTACGCGCCGCGCGGGCCGGCGAGGGCCTCGCTCAGCGCGTCGAGGAGCGAGGTGGCCGGGTCGCCGAGCTGCTCGAGCTCGGCGAGCGGCTCGGGGCCGGCGCCGAGTACGCGGGCGACCGCGTCGAAATCGGCGTCGGCGAGGTGGGAGAGACGGACGTAGAGCGCGAACCGGTCCTCGCCGAGCTGCTGGGCGAGCGGAGTGCGCGATCCCTCTGAGATGAGCTCGACCTGCGCCTCGGTGAGCGGCGCAGGACTCGGATAGATGGAGGTCTCGATAAACGAGCGCCACTCGCCGAGTACGATGGGAAGGACGCCGGGAAAGACGTTCTCCACCTGCGCACGGGGCTCCGCTAGGGCGTCGTCGGAGGAATCGCCGTCGGCCACGTCCTGCTCGGCGGGGCGGACGACCCCGTCCTCGCCGACCGCGAGGCCGACGTAGTCGAGCCACCGCTCGGTGTCGTCGGCGTGGGAGATCGGGACGCGGGCCTTGGTGAGCTTGTCGCGGAGCTCGCCGAGCGAGACCTCGCCAGTTCTGGAGAGCTGGGCGAGCATGTCGTGTTGGGTCTCGCGAAGCGCCCCGATGGTCCAGGACTCGCGCGGGGCGCCCTTCTTCGCGTGGCGGACGAGGAGCCAGCCGGATTCCGCGTCGAGCTCGGGGTGCAGGAGGCCGAAGAGGTGCCCGAGCGTGGGTCCTGCGGGCGAGGTGCCGCCCCACCCGAGTCCGTTGGGGAGCTGCTCGGCGAGCTCGGGGATACGCGCCCGCGAGCGGGACTCGGACGACAACGGGTTGAGCTCGGTGTAGATGCGGGAGAAGAGCGGCGCGAGCTCGGGATCGGCGGCGACGAGAGAGCCGAAGAAGATGCATAGCTGCTCGGCGCGCGAGCGGCCGCTGATGCCCGAGGCCTGGACGCGCTGGGCGCGCGGGACGCGATCGGCGAGGACTGCGGTGTGCAGGAGGTAGGCGTCCATAGGAGCGAGTCCGGCGAGCCAGCCCGAGAGGCGGCGGGCGCCGTCCGACTGCGGCTCCGGCTGCGCGACGGAATGGAGCACCGCGCACTGGACCAGCGAGCTGACGAGCCGCGCGGGCGGGATCCCGGCCGCGGCGGCGGCCGCGGAGACGGTGAGCCTGCGGCTCGCCTCGATCGAGATCGAGGTGGGGGGCGCCGGAGTCGAGCCGTCACTCTTCGAGGCGGGGGACGGGATGACGATATCGACCCACCCGGGGATCCGCGGGAAGAGCTCTGCGATGGTCTTGGTGCTCGAGCGCAGGTGCGGGGCGAGGATGAGGGCGGTGTCGAGGATGGTCTCGGGGCTCGTGAGACGCAGCGGCTGCTCGGGCCCGGCGACGAGGACCTCGGCGGCGGAGCCCTGTGGGGAGTCGGGGAGCGAGGAGATCGCCGGGAGGATGTCGCCCCACCGGGCAGTCGCCGGCGCCGGGGCGGCAGCGGCGCCCACGGCACCTCCGCCGGTGCCCTCGCCCGCGTGCGCCTCGGCACCTCCGTCCGCGACCGGTTGTGCCTTCTCTACCGGCGCGGATGTGGCATCGGGGCGGGAAAGATCTCCGGACATCTTGTCGATTTTAACGACTCCTCGCTCGCTCGGGGGATAGAGATGCAGGCTAACGGAATGGTGTCGCGGACGTTCCCCCGCGCCGCCATTCGTGGGACCGGGGCGCCCACCCGGCTCGCCGTCGGGGCTCGCGCGGCTACGGCGCCCGTCTACTTCGCAGGGGCGCCCAGCGCGCGCTCGATCTCCGGCGCGATCTGTTCCGGCGTGGTCTTCGGGGCGAAACGGGCGATGACCTCGCCGTCGCGGCCCACGAGGAATTTGGTGAAGTTCCACTTGATCGCGCCGCTGCCCGCGCGGCCGCCGAGGAGCTTGCCGAGCGCGCCCGGCTCCTGCTCCTTGAGCCAGGCGAACACCGGATGCGCGTGGGGCCCGTTGACATCGGTCTTGGCGAACATCGGGAAGTCGACGCCGTAGTTCCTCGTGCACGCTGCGCCGATCTTTTCGGCCTCCTCATGCTCCTGCCGGAACTGCCCGCTGGGGAAGCCGAGCACGACGAAGCCACGCTCGCGGTAGCCCTCGTAGAGCTTCTGCAGGCCCTCGAACTGCGGGGTGAACCCGCACTTCGAAGCGGTGTTGACCACGAGGACCACGTCCCCGCGGTATTCCGATAGCGCGCGCTCATCCCCCGAGAGAGTCTCGGCGTCGAAATCGAACAGCGTGGTGTGCGGGCCCGCCCCGCTCGCTGCCGTTCCATCGGGCGCGGTGCTGCTTGTGCTCACTAGTTCCTCCTCGCCGGTGCCGTCCGGCGAGCCGGTTGGCTCGGCCGCCGGGACCTCGTGGCCCGCGGCGCGCGGCCCCGGGCAGTGCCTCCCCGATGATAGAAGCATCCCCGCCGTCACCGGCGGGGATGCTTGTAGAGGGGTTGTGGAGCAGGCGTGGGGACAGGTGGTCGGCAATCGCCGACCGGACCAAGTCGCCGGCGGCAATCAGCGGGCCTACCGGACCTAGCGCGCCGGCTCGGCCGCGGGGACGCTCTCCTCCGCGACATACTCCGGGTGCAGGCGGTGGAACAGCGGCCGGGCGAGCGCGAAGACCGCGATCGCGATCACGAGGATCACGGCAGCGACCCAGTACGGGGCCGGGGCGCCCACGGCCTTGGCGATCTCGCCGGCAAGCCACGCCGCGATCGCGCCGCCGACGAAGCGGACGCCGGAGTACGTGGAGCTGGCGACGGGGCGGGGGAGATCCGTCGCGTTCATCGACGCCTCGGTGAGCGAGGTGTTGAGGATGCCGAGGCACAGGCCGCCGAACACGACGCCGATGATGAGCCCGACGAGCGAGTGCACCATGAGCGCGAGGAAGACGAAGTCGAGCGCGAAGACCACCATCGTGCCGATGATCGTCCCGATGAGCGAGAACGCCTCGATGAGCCGCGGCGCCACGAACACCGAGGACAGGGCCACGGCGATGCCCCAGCCGAAGAAGACGAAGCCGAGCTGCAGGGCGCCGAAGTGCATCCCCTGGTCCGCCGCCGCGTCGTCGATGGGGAACGGGGAGTAGGCGAGGAGGGAGAAGAACGCGAAGTTGTAGAGGAGCGCCACGAGGGACAGGACCGCGAGGGCCGGGTTCCGCAGTGCCTTGAACGGCTCGGAGACGCCCACGGGCTTCGGCGGCTTGGGGAGCTTGGGGAGCATCACGACGATGCCGATGAACCCGATGGCCATGAGCACGGCGGTGCCGAAGAAGGGACCGCGCCACGAGATCTCGCCGAGGAGGCCGCCGAGCAGCGGGCCCACGGCAAGGCCCACGCCGAGCGCGGCCTCGTAGAGAATGATCGCGCCGGAGACTCCGCCCGATGCGGAGGCGATGATCGCCGACAGTGCCGTGGAGACGAAGAGCGCATTGCCAATGCCCCAGCCGCCGCGCAGGCCGATGATCGCATTGACATCGTTGGAGAGCCCGCAGAGAGCCGCAAAGATCACCACGAGTCCGATACCGAGCATCAGCGTCTTCTTCGCGCCGATTCGGGTAGAGACCCAGCTCGTGAAGAACATGCAGATACCGGTGATGAACAGGTAGCTCGTGAACAGCAGCATTGCCTGGCTCGGCGAGGCCTCGAGCGATTCGCTGATTGCCGGGAGAATCGGATCGACGAGGCCGATTCCCATGAACGCGATAGTCGCCGCGAAAGCGACCGCCCATACGGCGCGCGGCTGTTTGAGAAGCCCGCCCGCTTCGGGCTGTGCGTCCTCCACACTTTTCATTCTCACAACTCCTTAGATCTTCAGATCTTCGTATTCTTCTTTGCATTGCACACAATCGGAGGGAATGCCGAGTGGCCGAACCCATTTCGGTGCGGACGTGCGAATCCCTAGCCCGAGGTGCGGGCGGGGATTCCACCCTCTTGTGACGGCGGAGTTCCGCGTCCTGCCGAGTCCCCGCTTTCCGCGCCGTCTCCCCGAAGGATTTTCGAAAGGGCGGTGCATGCGGTGTCGATAGCCGAGATCTCCTCGGCCGTGAGCTTGTCGAACTCGCGGATGAGGTGGTCTCCGGCGGCATTGCGCAGGCTCGCGAGGAATTCCTGGCCGGCGGAGGAGAGCCGGATCTGCTTGGCCCTCCTGTCGTTGGCGTCGACCACCGCCTCCGCGTAGCCCTCGGACACGACCCTGCGAAGCGTCGACGTGGCCGCCGGCTGGGAGAGCCTGTCGAGCTGGGCGAACTCGGTGACCCGGAGCGATCCATAGCTCTCGAGCAGCGACAACGCCCGCCACGTCGCAGCCGTGGACTCGTTGGGAGAGGACTGCCGCTGATAGCGGCTGAACTGCGCGGCCGTGATCGTGAGCTTGATCGCGATCTCTCTGAGTTCGGCTTCGGTGAATTCCACGACGACGACAATACATACATGACTTATGTATGTAAAGCCCACCGCTGGCAGATGGCCCGGAGGAGCAGTCCCGGGAGCCTTTCCGCGGGGACGTGGCGAGGGGTCCCCGCGTGTAAGGAGTTCTGCGCCGCCAGGAAATTATCAGGCATAAACCGGCAGGCAATCTGCGGGACATTTGACTATTTGCGTAAATGCAGGCACTTTTGAATCAAGTATTCGGGCTATGCAAATGCGTGCGCCCGCCGATGAATTTCCCGAGAAAAGGCGGCCATCATGGCAAGGCAGATCAATATCGAGCTCATCGACGACATCGACGGCACCGTCCTCGGTGAGGACGGGACCACCATTCGTTTTTCCGTCGGCGGCGCCGACTACGAAATCGACCTCAACTCGGCCAACGCCGAGGCATTCCACGAGGCCCTCGCCCCGTACATCAAGAACGGCCGCAAGGTCGCCTCGAATTCGCGCCGCGGCGCATCCCGCTCCCGCACCGCGTCGAATACCGATACCAAGGCCGTGCGCGAATGGGCCCGCAACAACGGCTACGAGGTCTCGGACCGCGGCCGCATTCCCGCGCCGATTCTCGAGGCTTTCGCCGCCGCGCACTGATCAGAGGTGCCAGACTCCCGCTCGCGGCGGGATATAGATACAGATAAATGACGGCGGCGGCCCCGGATATCCGGGGCCGCCGCCGTCATAGGTACGGGGGAAACGCGCCGCTTCGGCTTACTCCTGCGGGAGCGCGAGCGCTGCGAGAGTGTTCGCGTGGATACCCGCGCGAATGCCCTTGAGGTTCTTGCCGTCGAGAAGGGTCGCGGCGGTGGCGCGCTGCGTGGCCTCGTCGAGCAGCGCGGATTCCTCGGCGACGGCGTCGACGATGCCCGCCGCGAGCGCGTCCTCGGCCCCGAAGCGCTGCGAGGTGAGCATCGCGAGGCGCGCGGTCTGCGGCGGCAGCGAGCCCGTCACCAGGGCATTCATCCCAGGGGGAAACGGCATGCCGCGGGCGGCCTCGGGGAGGCACCAGAAGCCGCGCCCGGTGCGCATGATCCGCATGTCGTGGCACAACGAGAGCATCGCGCCGGCGCCGAAGGCGTGCCCATTGATCGCGGCGACCGTGGGCATCGGCAGCTCGAGGAAACGCGCGAACATGCGGTGCACCCGCTCGATGTACGGATTGAGCGTCTCGGCGTCCCGGAACCCGTACTCGACATCGAGGCCGTTGGAGTAGAACTTCCCCGCGCCGATGGTGACGAGCGCGGCCGGGCCCTCCGCGGCCTCGAGGGTGTCGAGGCACGATTCGATGGAGTCGAGGAAATCGGGGGAGAAGACGTTGTCCGGTGCTTCGTCGACGTTTTCCGGAGTGGAGAAACGGAGAATGTATACGGATTCGTTCTGTTCGAGCGTAGGCATGGCGCCAGTCTAGGTCGGCCCCGAGCCCGCCCGTCTCCGGCGTGGCACACCGGCGGCGTCGTAACGGCGTCATACCCTGTCCGGCGTGTCCCGAAATGTTGCCTATGACGACGCACTGCGCCGCGGAATCCTCGACGAGGCCGCAGAGCGCATGCGCAATTCCGGTCCCGAAGGTCTGAGTCTGCGTTCCCTCGCCTCGAGTCAGGGGACGTCGACCACCGCCGTGTACACGATGTTCGGCGGCAAGAACGGGCTGCTCAGTGCGGTCGCGAGGGAGGCGGACGCGGATCTCGCGGCGGCGCAGCGCGCCGTGCTCGGCGGGCGCGGCCCCCTCGAGGACCTCCGCGCGCTGGCCCGCGCCTACCGCTTGTGGGCGGTGGCGAACCCCGGCCTCTACGATCTCGTGATCCGCGAGCGCCACACCCCGCACGACGCGCTACTCGAGGTCGTCGACGCGCTCATCGACGAGGGCATCTTCCGGGCGGAGCCCGTCGCCGAGGTCGCGTCCTCGGTGTGGGCCTCGCTCCACGGCGTTATCGCACTGGAAATCGCCGCGTGGCCCGCAGCGCCGAGCTCGGAGACGTACTTCGAGATGCAGGTCGTCGCCGTGCTCCGCGCCTGGCTCCTCGACACCTCGATCGCCGAGCAGCGTCGGCAGCGCGCGGTCTAGGGGACGTGGCCATGGGCTCGGGATCGAACGCGGCATCCAGCGCGAGCGAAGGCAACGGCGTGAGCCGAGGTGCGGACAAGGGCGCCCTGGCCATGGCCGGCGCCCTCGTTGCCATGGGGGCCCTGCACTTCGCGCGTCCGAAGCCGTTCGACGGACTCATCCCGCCCGAGCTCCCGTTCTCGCGCCGCTCGTGGACGTACGGCTCGGGTGTCGCGGAGCTCGGCGTGGCCGGGCTCCTCGCGGTGCCCCGGACGCGCAAGCTGGGGGCGCTGTCCGCCGTCATCCTGTTTATCGGGGTGTTCCCCGGAAACCTGCACATGGTCCGGGCGTGGAAGCGGAAGCCGTTCTGGCCGTGGCGCGCTATCGCGTGGGCGCGGCTACCGATGCAGGTGCCCATGGTGCTCGCGGCGTGGCGAATCCGGCAACGCTCCGGGCGCTGATCCGGCTCGAAGCGCTGCCCCGATACGGCTCCGGCCGAACCCGCGCTGGATAGGATCGGGTGCATGAGCGTACTCACCTTTCACCGCCTGGACGGCTCGACCTACATCCCGGAACAGGTCGCCATGAGCGCGTGGAAGAGCACCGACATATCCGGGCCCGCCGTGGTCGGCGCGGTCGCCCGCTCCCTCGAGATCGATACCGGAGACGCCGAGTTCCAGCCGGCGCGCCTCACCGTGGATCTCTTCCGGCCCGTGCACAGCGCGCCGTTCGAGGTGTGGACCAGCATGGTCAGGGACGGCAACCGGATCCGCGTAGCCGATGCCGAGCTGATCCAGGACGGCGAGACGAAGACGCGCGCAACTCTCGTGCAATTGCGCCGCTCCGAGAACCCGGCCGGCGAGGTGTGGTCGCCGGAGGTCGATGTCGAGGTCCCGCCGGAGTACGCCACCGAGCCCATGCCGCCGGAGCAGTTCCCGATGTACCAGACGGCCGGCGCCGGATGGAGCAACGATATGACCGCCCACCAGGTGGCCGAGCGCCGCGCCTACTGGTTCCGGCCCATCGACGTCGTCGCCGGCGAGGAGGCGAGCCCGTTCCAGCGCGCGGCGATCCTCTCGGAGGGGACGAGCCTCATCACCAACTGGGGCACGGAGGGCATCGGATTCATCAACGCCGACCTGACCCTCTCCCTCGCACGACTCCCGCGCACTCCGGACCTCGGCATGCGCGCCGACATGCACGTCGAGTCGGAGGGCGTGTCGGTGGGCACCACGGCGATCTACGACCGCGATGGCTACATCGGCACCGGCGGCGTGGTCGCGGTGTCGAATGCGAAGCGGCAGATCGACTGGAGCCACAGGAAGATCAACAACCGCGGGGTCGAGCCGGACGGCCGCGGCGCGTAGGGCGGGGCCCGGGCGCGTACCTCCGGGGCGGCGACCGGATAGGGTACCGGGACCGGTGAATCGATTCGGTGGCTCGCTTCGGTCTCCGGATGCGGCCGCTTCCAGATCGAACGGATGAGAAGCGCGAGGGGGCGAGAATGAGCGAGAAACCTGCCGGACCAGGCATTCTCGTGGCGATCATCCTCGTCGCGGCCGGCACCGCCCTCGGCGCTGTCGCGCGCGGAACCGTCGGCGCGTTCCTCGGCCAGCCCCATTCCGTCGCCGGCTATACGACGATCTTCACCGTCAATATCGTCGGGGCATTCGTCCTCGGCCTCATCACGGAGCTCACGCTCGGCCCCCGCAGCTGGCAGCCCGCGGCGCGGCTCGCATTGGGCACCGGATTCTGTGGCGGGTTCACCACCTACTCGACCTTCGCCGTCGACGTTGCCATCGTGCAGACCGAGGGCCCGGCGATCGACGTGGCGCTCTACCTCGCGGGCATGCTCGTCGTGGGAGTCCCCGCCGCGCTCAGCGGCATCGCGTTCGGCGAGTTCCTGCGCCTGCGCTCGGTTCGCAAGGCGTCCGGGGAGAGCGCGGCGCGGAAGGCGGTTCGGGGATGACGGCACTCGTCGTGATCATCGCCGCCGCCCTCGGCGGCGCGTTGCGTTATGTGCTCGATGCGGGCATCAAGAAGGCGGTGCGCCCCGTGGGTCCGGCGGGCATCCTCGCCGTCAACGTGCTGGGCTCCGCCGCGCTGGGACTCGCCACGGGCTTGTTCGTCGCGGGGTCCATCGCGCGGCCCGAGTGGAGCGCGACGGCCGCGTTCTGCGGCGGGTTCACGACGTTCTCGTCGGCCGCCGTGGAGGTCGCGTACCTGCTGCGCGCCCGGCGCTGGGTCCGCGCCATCGCCTACTGGTTCGGTATGGCGGTGCTGTGCAGCGGCGCCGCGTGGGCCGCGTATTCGCTCGTCGCGTAGCCGCCCCGTCTACGCCTTGATCGCGCCGCCACGCTTCGCCCGCGCCTGCCGAGTCCCGCGCCGCCCCGGCTACGCCTCGCCCCGGGGAGGGGCGGACAGCTCGGCGAGCAGCGCCTCGTTGACCTCGCGGGGCGCGGAGAACAACGCCCCGTGGCCTCCTGGCACCGTCCTCGTCGACACCCACGGCGCACCACCGAGCGACTCGGCCGCGCGCTCGGCCGGCGCCCCGGCGGGCATGTAGAGGTCGCCCGCGAAGCTGATCAGCGAGAACACGGGACGCACGCCGCTCGCAGGTAGCTCGGGACGCTCTGCGGTGCCGTCGACCCACGCCGTCACCGCCTGGCCCTGTCCCTCCCGGGCGTGCGGCGCCGCCCACACCGAGGACTGGAGCTCGAGGACCTCCCACCACGTGCGCGCGAGGGCATCGCGCTGCGTGAGCGATTCGGTGTCGAGGGTGGTGACGAAGGTGAGGAAGCGCTCGAAGGCTTCCTGCGCGCGGGGATCGTCGCCGATGGCGAGGCGGGTGTCGCGGGCCGCGCGCGAGACCTCCGAGGACTGGTTGTGCCCGCCGAGCAGCACGGCGTGGGCGACGCGCTCCGGGTGGCGGCGCGCGAGCAACTCCGCGGTGAACCCGCCGAGCGAATAGCCGACGAGCGCCACCGGTTCGGACCACCCGAGGTGGTCGAGGACAGCGAGCGCGTCGGCGGCCATATCGTCGAGCGTCCACGGCAGCTCGGGCGCCACCGACGGCGTGATCCCCCGCGCCGCGTACACCGCGACCTCGAAACCGGCCGCGAGCAGCGTCTTCTCCGTGGCGCGCCACGTATCCGGGGTCTGCCCGGTTCCGCCGATGAGCAGGACGCGCCGGGACGGTCCCGCCGAGCCGCCTGCCCCGGCAGTAGATCCGGAACCGCCAGACGTGGCGGCGGCGAAGGGAGGGGTGGCGCTCGGCGTCACGGGCGAAGGGGCATCCGGCACGGAATGCCGAACCCCCACCTCCCAGCTGCCGAGCCGGGGGTGGGGGATCGTGACGACGTCGATACTGGCGCTCATGGGGCCAGGGTATCGGGCGGCCGCTGGTGCGATTTCGTGTCTACTGCTTGCCGAAGATCGCCTCGCGGTAGGTCATCTTGCGGTTGGTCTGCATCATCGAGCGGCGGTAGATCAGGTCGGACAGCGCGACCAGCGCGGCCGTTGTGATCACCGTGATCACGAGCGCGATGATGGCCTCCCACCACTGCGCGTCGCCCGTGGCGAGGCGCACCGGCATGAGGATCGAGGACATGATCGGGATGTACGAGCACACGACCTGCGCCGTGCCCTTGAGGAAGAGCGAGGCGAAGAACGCGACCATCACGATGGTGAGGATCGGCGACATCGTCGACTGCGTGTCCTCGGTCCGCGAGGCCAGCGAACCGGCCGCGCCGAAGAGCGAGGCGAGCGCCGTGAACCCGAAGATGAAGAACAGGACGTACCAGGCCGCTGCCGGGCCGATCGCGGGGAGGATCGTCGAGTAGTCGGTGAACGACACCGCGACTAGCCCGATGATCGCGAACAGCGCGACCTGCGCGGTGGCGAGGAGTGTCATGCCGGCGATCTTGCCGAAGAGGATCGAGCGGACGGGCACGGCCGCCGCGAGGATCTCCACGATCCGCGACTGCTTCTCCTCGACTACCGAGCCGGCGATCGCCGCGCCGAAGATCATGGCGGCGAAGTAGAAGAGGAAGCCGAACGCGAGGCCGGCGATGTAGCGCAGCGCCTCCGGCGGCACCTCGTTCTCGGCGCCGGGCGCGAGGAGCCGCTCTGTGGGGGCGGTGCCCTCCTGGAGCTGCTCCATCGACGTGCCCGCGGCCGTGGCGTTCTGCGCCATTCCGGCCTGCACGATCGCCGCGCTGAGCGTCGCCTTGACGGAGCTCTCGATCTCGCGGTCGCCGACGATCTCCCAGCCGGAATCGGTGCGGATCAGTCCGGCCGCCGCGTCGCCGTCGGAGACGGCCTGCTCGAGCGCGGCCTCGTCCGCGACCTGCATCGTCTCGAAACGCGTATTGCCCATGACGTCGGCTGTCGGATTACTGGGGGCGGCACCCGTTGCCGAGTTGTCGCCGTCGGAATCGGCGCCGTCGGCCTGCTTCTCCGAGAGCTCCGCGATCCCGTCGACCAGCTGCTGCGACTGGGCATCGGCCACCGCGATGGTCTCCGTGGTGGTCCGCGAGCTGAAGTATGCGCTGATCCCGACCGAGACCGCCATGATGAGCACGATGAAGATCGTGGAGAAGATGAAGTTCTTGTCCCGGAGCTTCACCGAGATCTCGCGGGCGGCGACGGTCATCCATGCGCGCTGGTCGCCCTCGTCTTCCTTGCGATCGGGGCCGTAGCCGTCATCCATGCGCGGCTGCTGCGCGGTGGTCATCTGCGTGGTCATTTGGACACCTCCCGGTAGATCTCGGACAGGGACGGGACGAGCTCGGCGAACTCGACGACGGAGCCGCGGCCGAGGGCGTCGGCGAGGAGCCGATCGGCTTCGGCCTGGTCGACGAGGTCGAGGACGGCGGAGTTACCGGAGACATCCAGAACGGAGACTCCGGAATCGCGGAGCCAGCCGACGTCGCGGTCCATGACGAGGCGGTGGCGGATGCGGCCCGAGCGCTGCAGCTCCTCGCGGCTGCCGGAGGCGACCACGCGGCCGCGCGAGAGCACGGTGAGCTGGTCGCACAGCCGCTCGACGAGATCGAGCTGGTGCGAGGAGAACAGCACGGGCACGCCGCGGGCGTTGTACTCGCGGAGAAGGTCGGCCATCGAATCGACCGCCTCGGGGTCGAGCCCGGAGAACGGCTCGTCGAGGAGGAGGAACTCGGGCCGGCCGATCACGGCGACCGCGATCTGAACGCGCTGCTGGTTACCGAGCGAGAGCGAGTCGAGGACGCTGTCTTTGCGATCGGCGAGGTCGAAGCGCTCGAGGAGCTCGAGTCCGTCGCGGCGGGCGCCGGCGGCGGAGCGGCCGAACAGCTTGCCGAAGTACACGATCTGCTCGAGCACCTTTTGCCTCGGGTAGAGGCCGCGCTCCTCGGGCATGTAGCCGAAGGTCCGGCGGATGGCGCGGTCGACGGGGGCGCCGTTCCACAGCACCTGCCCGGCGTCCGGGGTTAGTACCCCCATGACCATTCGCATCGTCGTCGTCTTGCCCGCGCCGTTGCCGCCGACGAAGCCCGTCATCCCCGGCTGGACGTCGAAGCTGATGTCCGCCACCGCCTGGGTGCTCCCGAACGATTTGGCGAGGCCCTGCACTTGCAACATGCTCTGCTCCTCGGTTGGTGTGTGGAGCGGCGCTCCGCTTCTGCTTTCCAGCGTTTGCGTTTCCGCTCTGTGTGGTCTCCACGCTAAGGCGGGCCAAGCGGTTTCGGATCCGCCTCGAGGAGGGTCTTGCGCTGCGGTTTTTCGCCTGACGCCGGACGTCCCTCCCCCTTGAGGCGGAGGCGGAGTGCGAGGATCGGCGCATGGATGATGCGCAGGGCGGAGTTGACGGAGGCGGTGCACGCGGAGGCAGCGCCGGATCCGGCGAGCGGGAGGAGGCGTTCCTCGCGGTGGCCGGCGAGATCCTCGACGGGTATGCGGCGGCTCTGGGCACGCTGGACGACGAGAGAGTCAACGCCAGCCCCGTTCCGGGCGTGGTCAATTCAGCCTTCGCGCTGGTGATCCACGTCGACGGGATGGCGAAATTCTGGTTGGGGTCCTTCGTGGCCGGGGAGGATATCGACCGCGACCGCGACTCCGAGTTCCGCGCCACAGGGACCGTGGCGGAGGCGCGAGCCCTGCTCGATGCCCTGCGGCCGCGGCTCGCGGAGTGGGTGCGGATCGCACTGGCCGAGGGGATCAGGAATCGGGCGGCGCGGGGGACCTCGGTACGGGATTTCGCGAACGCGAGTCCCGAGTGGGTCCTCGACCACGTGCTCCACGAGTTCGCGCAGCACCTCGGCCACCTCGAGGTCTGCCGCGACGTCCTCGGGGCGCGGTAGCCGTACCGGCTATTCGGCCGGGGTCGCGATGCCCGAGCGGTACGCGAACACCACGGCCTGCACCCTGTCGCGGAGGTGCGCCTTGGACAGAACCGAGGACACGTGGGTCTTGACCGTCGCCTCGCCGATCACGAGCTCCTCGGCGATCTCCCCGTTGGACCGTCCGCGGGCCACGGCCTCGAGGACCTCGCGCTCGCGGCCCGTGAGGGAATCGACGATCCGCTGTGTCTCGGAATCGAGGGGCGGCGGGACCCCGGGGTCGCCCGCCCCGCCGACCGGGCCGGCGGCGCCGGGTCCACCGGCAGTGGCATCCGCGGCGGCCCCGGCGCGAGGCTCCTCCGCCGTCATCTGCTCGATGACCCTGCGCGTTACCTGCGGCGACAGCAGTGCATGGCCGTGCCCCACGGCGCGGACCGCCGCGACGAGCTCGTCGGGGTCGGAGTTCTTCAGCAGGAAGCCGGAGGCCCCGGCGCGGAGGGCGTCGAAGAGGTAGTCGTCGCGGTCGAAGGTGGTGAGGATGAGGACCCGTGCGAGGTCCGCGCCGGCGATCGAGCGCGTCGCGGCGATGCCGTCGAGCACGGGCATCTGCACGTCCATGAGCACCACATCGGGCGAGAGGCGGCGCACTGCGTCGATGGCCTCGGCGCCGTCGGAGGCCTCGCCGACGACCTCGATATCGTCCTCGGCCGAGAGCATCATCGTGAACCCGGAGCGCATGAGCGCCTGGTCGTCGACCACGAGCACGGTGAGCATCAGGAATCCTTCCGGGAAATGGGGAGGCGGACGCGGACGCGGTAGCCGCCGAGGGCGCGCGGGCCGATCTCCACGGCGCCGCCGAGCGAGCGCGCCCGCTCGCGCATCCCGAGCTGCCCCATCCCGGTTCCGGCGGTGCCGTGGCGCGGGCGGCCGTCGTCGACCACCTCGACCTCGGCGAACGCTGTGTCCTCGCCGCGGATCGCCGCCCGCCCGGTGCGGAGCGTGAGCCGCGCGGACGTGGCCGTCGAATGCGTCCGCACGTTGGAGAGCGCTTCCTGGGCGATCCGATACAGCGACGCCGAAACGCCGGCAGGGATCTCTGCGCGCGGGATTGCCGGGTCCTCGACGATGTCGAACGCCACGATGGGGCGGTCCCGGGAGACATCCGCGATGAGCTCGTCGAGGTGTTCGAGGCCGGGGCCGGCGGGGGAGCGGTCGACATCGGCGGCGGCCGCACGGGCGGAGAACGCGTCGAGTTCGAGGGCCCCGTCTTTGCTCACTCGCGCGCCGCTCCCGAGAGCCCCTTCGACCGTCTCGTCCACGTGCGCCGAGTCGCGCAGGGTCCCGAGCAGCGAGCGCATCTCCGTCACGGCCTTCCGCGAGGAATCCTCGACCTGCACAAGGGCGCCGGCCACGGTGGTGCGGGCGGCCTCGAAATCGGAGGAGCGCTCGAGCACCCGCCGCGCGGCGCCGGCCTGCACGCCGATCGCCGAGACGTGATGCGCGACCACGTCGTGGAGCTCGCGCGCGATTCGGAGCCGCTCGGCGGTCACGGCCTGTCGGGCGAGCGTTGCGGACTGCTCCTCGACGAGCGCCCCGTAGTCCGCAACCTGCTCGGTGCGCCGCGCGTCCCACCACGCGACCGCGCCGAGACCGAGCGCACCGAAGAAGAACACGATGTTGATCACGACGTTGTAGAAGAGAAACGCGAGGATCCGCCACAGGGACAGCGTCTCGCCATTGTCGAGCCCGACGATCTCGGCGATCCGGCTCGCTCCCGAGGCCTGCGCGGCGAGCCACGCCATCCACAGGAGGAGGGCGAGGCCTGTGGCCGATGCAAGAAGCACCACGTGCCACCTGTTCCGCGCCCACGCGGCGGCGGAGTAGGCGAGGAAGAACGAGATCGCCTGCGTCGAGATGAACGCTGTGAGCGTCGGGATCCAGAACCCTCCTAGAAACACCACGGCCGTGCCCACGAGCGCGGCGGAGAGCGGGTAGCGCCGCCTGGCGACGAGCGCCGCCGAAGGTATCGCGAGGAACACGAGCTGCTGCCACAGCGGCGCCTCGATCTCGAGAACGCGCGAGGCGGACATCGTCTGGAGCACACCGATCCCGACGAGATACGCGACCACTGCCGTGAGCGCATCCGTGCGCAGCCACCGCCCCGGTAGCGGCCGCTCCCACTCCTCGTCGAGCCCGAAGAGGCGTCTCGCCCGTTGCTTCATCTGCCCCTCCATGGGCCCCAGCCTAGTGTTCGCCCATGACGCCGGACGGCCGGGAATCGCAAACACGCCGCGGCCCCGACCTCCTCCGAACGAGGAAGCCGGGGCCGCGGCCGACGAGGCGGACAGGCGGTGGCGCCGCCCGTGCGCCGTCAGATATAAATCGCGGGATCGACGAAGAAGGTCTCGGAGAGCTCTTCCGGGGCGGCCTCCGCCATGGGGCGGGCCTTCGCGGGAATCCCGACGATCACCGAGTGGGCGGGTTGGTCCTTGGTGACCACGGCGTTCGCGCCGACGGCGCTGCCCTCGCCGACCGTGACTGGCCCGAGGATCTTCGCCCCGGCGCCGACCGTGACCCCGTCCTCGAGGGTCGGGTGCCGCTTGACCTGCGCCATCGAGACGCCGCCGAGCGTGACCCCGTGGTACAGCATG
Organism: Dietzia sp.; assembly: GCF_036741115.1. Lineage (NCBI taxonomy): Bacteria > Bacillati > Actinomycetota > Actinomycetes > Mycobacteriales > Dietziaceae > Dietzia > Dietzia sp. Next base: position 11,909 of record NZ_DAINST010000013.1, on the reverse strand, counting down.
CAGTCGTCGCCGATGTCCGCCGTCTCGCCGATGACCACGCCCATGCCGTGATCGATAAAGAACCGGCGGCCGATCTGCGCCCCCGGATGGATCTCGATCCCCGTGAGGAAGCGCGCGAACTGGCTGAGCACCCGCGCGAGAGAACGCCGCGCGCCGCCTGCCTGCCACAGCCGGTGGTCGAGGCGGTGGAACCAGATCGCGTGGAGCCCCGAGTACACGAGGGCGTTCTCCACATCCCCGCGAGCGGCAGGGTCGTGCGCGCGCGCCGCCGCGAGGTCCTCGCGCAACGTGCGCAGGAATCCCGGGGCGGGCGCGGTCCTAGAGGCGGCGGGCTCGGACATTACTTGCGGTATTCCTCGAAGAGCGGGGTGGAGAGGTAGCGCTCGCCGAAGTCGCACACGATGACCACGATGGTCTTGCCCTTGTTCTCCGGGCGCTTGGCGACCTCGAGGGCGGCCCAGACGTTCGCGCCGGAGGAGATGCCGGCGAGAATGCCTTCGTCGGTGCCGAGCTTGCGCGCGACGGCGAGCGAGTCCTCAAGGGTGACGTCGATGACCTCGTTGTAGATCTCCCGGTCGAGGATCTCCGGGACGAAGTTCGCGCCGAGGCCCTGGATCTTGTGCGGTCCGGCCTTGCCCTCGGTGAGCAGCGGCGAGTCCTTCGGCTCGACGGCGACGATCTCGATGTCGCTCTTGTGCCCGCGGAGGGTCGCGCCGGCGCCGGAGATGGTGCCGCCGGTGCCGATTCCGGCGACGAAGATGTCGATGTCGCCCTCGGTGTCGTCCCAGATCTCCTCGCCGGTGGTGCGGCGGTGGACGTCGACGTTGGCGGGGTTCGCGAACTGGCGGGCGAGGACGGCGTTCTCGCGCTCGGCGGCGACCTCCTCGGCCTTGGCGACCGCGCCCTTCATGCCCTCGGCGGCGGGGGTGAGGATGAGCTCGGCGCCGTAGGCGCGCATGACGGCGCGGCGCTCGATCGACATGGACTCGGGCATGCAGATCACGGTCTTGAACCCGCGGGCGGCGGCGACGAAGGCGAGGGCGATGCCGGTGTTGCCCGAGGTGCCCTCGACGATGGTCCCGCCGGGCTTGAGCGCGCCGGAGGCCACCGCGTCGTCGATGATGGCCGCGCCGATGCGGTCCTTGACGCTATTGGCCGGGTTGGCCGACTCGAGCTTGGCGACGACGGTGGCGTCGATGCCTTCGGTGAGCTTGTTGAGCCGGACGAGCGGGGTGCGACCGATGGTCTCGGTGACGTCCGAGTAGATCTTTGCCATTGTGTGCTTTCCTCCTTGGGCACTGCCCTCCCGCGCGGTGTTGCGGGCTCGAGGCGCCGAACGCCGAGGAGGGCAGAATGAACCGATCTGTCTACTTATACTATTGTGCCCTCTCGAGCGAGTGATTGCCACCACTTCGACTCAGACGAGATCAGGCGTTCGGGTTGCCGTCTACAGGACCGTCGAGCGGGATCTCCACGCGGAAGCGCGCCCCTCGCCCGGGCGCCGTGTCGAGGTGGACCGCACCGCCGTGCGCCTCGACGATCCCGGCGACGATCGCGAGCCCGAGCCCGCTGCCGCCGGCCCCGTCGGCCCTGGTACGGGAGTCATCAGCGCGGTGGAAACGCTCGAACGACTTCGCGGCGGTCTCGGGATCCATCCCCACTCCGTCGTCGTCCACCTCGAGGACGCCCACACGCGTGCCAGGACGAAGCGTGGGGCCGACCGACGCCGAGTGTTCTGCAGTGGAGGCGAGCGCCTCGGTGACCCGCACCGTGACCGCCGCGCCGGGCCCCGCGTGGCGAAGCGCGTTGACCACGAGATTGAGCGCCACTTGGCGGAGCCGGCCCGGATCGCCTGTGACGACGGGCGCCGCATCGACCCGGAGGGCGACGTCCCTGTCCTGCTCGATCGCGCGGGCGCCGGCGACGGCGTCCGCGGCGACGTGCGGCAGATCCACCTGCTCGTGAGCCATGGGGCGCTCGGCGTCGAGGCGCGCCAGGGTGAGCAGGTCCTCGATGAGCACATGCATCCGCTTGGCCTCCGGCTCGATGCGGTCGAAGGCGGCGTCCGCATCCGGGATCATCCGCTTCCTGTACAGCTCGGCGAAGCCGATGATCGAGGTGAGCGGAGTGCGCAGCTCGTGGCCGGCGTCCGCGACGAACGTGCGCATGCGGTCCTCGGAGTCGGCGGCCTTCTGCCTCGAGGCCTCGGTCGCGGCGAACGCCGACTCGATGCGGCTGGCCATCCAGTTGAAGCTCTGCGCTAGGGAGCCGACCTCGGTGTGCGGCGAGACGTCGGGGAGGCGGCGGTCGAAATTGCCCTCGGCGATCTCGTGTGCTGCCGACTCGACCTCCTGCAGGGGGCGCAGCGAGCGTCGCACCAGGATCCAGGCACACGTGCCCACGCCGGCGAGGATGATGATCCCAACGAGCGCCTGGACCTGGACGAGCTTGACCACGGTCGAGTCGACGGTCGAGTCGAGGGGAACCGCGAGCACCGTGATGTTGCCCTGGGAATCCATGTCGGCGAGCGCGCGCCACTCGCCCTCGCCGTCGGAATCGGGGAGGTCGAAGGGCTGGCGGAGGGCGACCTGGTCGGGGAGGGTCGGCGAGGTCGAGCTGTCGTCGACCTCAAAGAGGAGCTGCCCGGAGGACGTGCGCACCGCGACGAAGAACTGGCTCGGCGGGCGCTGTCGGTTCGCCTCTTCCGGGATGAAGGACTCGTGCGGCCGCGGCGGTGGGGTCGATGCCCATTCGCTCATCGCCTCGCGCAGCTTCTGGTCCTGGGTGTTGATGAGCTGAGCGCGCATCGTGAGCGTGACGGCGACGCCCGAGCCGACGAGACCGAGGGCGACGAGCGCGACCGTCGCCGCCACGAGGAGGACCCGCAGGGGGAAGCGGTCGAGGAGCCTCATCCGGGCGCCCCTACCGGGGCTCGCGCAGAACGTACCCGACGCCGCGGAGCGTGTGGAGGTACTTCTTCTCCCCGGTATCGACCTTCTTGCGCAGGTAGGAGACGTAGGTCTCCACGACGTTGGCGTCGCCGCCGAAATCGTAGTTCCACACGTGGTCCAGGATCTTCGCCTTGGACAGCACGACCCCGGCGTTGACGATGAAGTAGCGCAGGAGCGCAAACTCGGTGGGCGAGAGGGTCACGGGTTGGCCGGCCTTGAGCACCTCGTGGGTCTCGTCGTCGAGCTCGATGTCTGCGAACGACACGGTGGTGTCCTCCGCGGGCACGTCGCGCATGCCGCCGCGGCGCAGGAGCACGCGGACGCGCGCGACGACCTCTTCGAGCGAGAACGGCTTGGTCACGTAGTCGTCCCCGCCGATGGTGAGCCCTCGGACGCGGTCCTCGACGGCGTCCTTGGCGGTGAGGAACAGGACGGGCGCCTCGATCCCGTCGGCGCGAAGGCGGCTAAGGGTGTCGAAGCCGTCCATCCGGGGCATCATCACGTCGAGCACGATCACGTCCGGGCGGAAGCGTCGAGCGATGTCGAGCGCCTCGGTCCCGTCCCGCGCGACCTGGACGTCGAAGCCCTGGTACTTGAGACTCACGTGGAGCAACTCGACGATCGACGGCTCGTCATCGCAGACGAGCACGCGCGCGCCGGCCTCTGGATTCTCAGTCATGGCCATGAGTCTGGCCTACCAGCTTGTGCCACGGGTCCACGGTAGCTGTGAACGGTCTGTGGAAGTTGTGAGCCTCGACGTGATTCCTCGGGCTTCTCTCAGTCCGCGGTTCTTGCGGTATCCGCGAGCAGCGCGGCGGTGAGCTCGGCGAGGAGCGGGCCGGCGCGGTTGAACGCCTCCTCTTCGACCTCGGCGATGTCCGCGAGCGCGGCGGCCCCGGCGAAGCCCGCGGCGCGCACCCGCTCGGCGCCGAGGTCGAGCTTCCCGCACACCGCCCACACCGGGACGCCGTGCTCCCGGCCCAGCTCGGCGACGCCCATCGGCGCCTTCCCGTGGGCCGTCTGGTCGTCGAGCCTGCCTTCGCCGGTGAGCACGAGGTTCGCCCCGGCGATCGAGTACTCGAGGCCAGTGAGATGCGAGAGCGCCTCGAAGCCCTGGCGGAGGTCCCAGCCGAGCAGGCGCGCCATGAACCCGACGCCGCCGGCCGCCCCCGCCCCGGGGTAGTCCGGCTCGGCGCCGAGGGGCGAGGCGATCTGGGCCAGCCGGGCGAGCCCGCGCTCGAGTAGCTCGATGTCGTCGGCCGTGGCGCCCTTCTGCGGGGCGAATACCGCCGCGGATCCGTCGGCACCGAGGAGGGGAGTGTCGACGTCGCAGGCGATGGTGATCCGCGCGTTCGCGATCCGCTCGTCGAGCCCGGACAGATCGATCGAGGAGAGGCGGTGGAGCTCGCGGCCGCCTGGGGGAAGGGGACGTCCGTCGTCATCGAGAAAACGGGCGCCCAGCGCCGCAGCCATCCCCGTCCCGCCATCGGTGGAGGCGCTGCCGCCTATGCCGCAGAGGATGTTGGGGCGACCGGAGTCGAGCGCGGCGAGGATCGCCTCGCCGAGGCCGAAGCTCGAGGAGTCGAGAGGAGCGGGGGTGTTGCCGGGGAGCTTGAGGAGGCCGCACGCATCGGCCATTTCGACGAACGCGGAGTCGGGGTCGAGCGCCGCGAAGTGGGTGGCGGCGGGTCTGCCGACCGGGCCCGTGACGGTGATCGGCTCGAGGTGGGCGCCGATATGCCGCATGACGTCGAGGGATCCGGTTCCGCCATCGGCAACGGGGAAGGTGACGATCTCCTCGTGGGGGAATGCGCGCCGCGCGCCCTCGGCCGCGTGACGGCAGGCTTCGGTAGCCGTGAGCGAGCCCTTGAATGCTGCGCAGGCGACGACGATGGTCATGGATTCATCATGGTCCAGGTGGGTTCGGGGATAAGGCGGCGGGGCCGCAGATCGAGATGATCTGCGGCCCCGCGGGTGGCGCTGCGCTGGTGGGTGCGGGGACTAGATGCCCGCGGCCGAGCCGACACCGATGGTGATCGCGACGCCGATGCCGAGGCCGGCGAGCGACTGCGGCGAACCCGGCTCGAGCGAACTCTGGACCGACTCGCTGTCGAGGGAGCCCGAGGAG
>NZ_DAINST010000013.1:0-6730 GCF_036741115.1 Dietzia sp. | reverse complement strand
AGGAGAGCTGGTCCGAACCGGCGGGGAGCTCGTCAGAGCCGGACGAAAGCTGGTCGAAGGCCATGTCCGAGGAGATCTGTCCGAAGTCCGAGCCCGAGGACAGATCGTCGGAGTCCGAACCGGAGGAGAGCTGATCGGAACCGGAGGGTAGGTCGTCCGAACCCGAGGAGAGCTGATCGGAGCCGGAGGGTAGGTCGTCCGAGCCCGAGGAGAGCTGATCGGAGCCCGAGCCCGAAGAACCGGCGATGACGCCCAGGGAGGCCAGGATCTTGGAGCCCGAGCCGGATTCCGAACCCGGCTCGAGCGAACTCTGGACCGACTCGCTGTCGAGGGAGCCCGAGGAGAGCTGACCGAGGTCGGTCGCGGAGGAGAGCTGGTCCGAACCGGCGGGGAGCTCGTCAGAGCCGGACGAAAGCTGGTCCGAACCGGTGGGGAGCTCGTCGGAGCCGCTCGAGCCGAGGAGCGCGGAGACGTCGAGCTTGCCGAGCGAGCCGAGGTTGAGGTTGCCGCCCTCGATGGTCGAACCGGTGATGCCGCCCGAGCTGCCTCCGCTGAGGCCGATGATCAGCGCGAGGCCGAGGCCCAGGCCGGCGCCGGCCGCGAGAGCCGCGCTCGGGTCGATCTCCGGGAGCTGGACGCCGAGATCGGGGAGCTTCGGAAGCTCGATGCCGTAGTCGGCCGGGTCCGGGAGGTTGAGGCCGGGCCAGTCCTGCGCGGCGAGGTAGGCGGAGCCGCCGAGGGCCGTGGCGCCGAGCGCGACGGCGAGGGCGAGCTGGAGATTGCCGCCGCTGGAGGCCGCCGTGATGGTCGGCGGGGTGTAGGAGGAGCCGTCCGAGCCGATCCCATCGGGGTTCTCGGCGGAGAGCGCGCTCGAGCTGACATTGCCCGACTGCGCGGTGGCCGGCACGACCGCGCCGCTGGCAACGAGGGCGCCGGCCGAGATGGCGGCGATCACGGTGCGTGAACTGATCTTCTTCATGTCTCTTCCGATCTGCAGTTTCAAGGGCCGACTTTCGGCCATGAAGCCCCCTCGGATCGGGGAACAGATGAAACGCTACTCATATTTCTAAAGGAATCCAGGGCTCCGGATCGGCCTGAGTTTCGCCAAAGTCCTGCGATCGAGCACGCGAGGTAACGCCCGGCCCGCGCAAGCCGATAGCCGGCAAAATCGGCAGCTAGACTGCCGAAAAGGCGGTCACTAACAATGCCTGTTATATGTTTGTGATCTATCCACGTCTTGTTCGAAACTTCTCAAAAAATGTGACATAGATCACTCTCAAAAATCCACACTATACGTTCGCTGTGGACGTAAACGCCGCCCTGCCGTTACCGAAGCTCCCGTTCGGTGAACCTGGATTAACCTCTTACGCTCGCAAGATGCTCACCCTCGGATGTCGCGCCATACGGAGGAAAATGCCAGTTAGGCGCCTAGAAAAACATAATGATTTCACGCCAATTCCTGGCCTTCTTGGTTGATTCGGTCCGGTCCGGCGTGGGATCGCCCGGTCGAACGCGACGGGCGCGTATGTATGGCGACGGAGGCTGTAATGGTGTTGACGTCGTGAATAGCCGGCCGCCGTTCGCCGACCCGGACCTCTGTCATCGCTTATTGATTCGAGAATGATTCGGGGTTGGAAACTGCAGGCGAGCGCCAATTGTGCATGTCCGAAATGCAAAAACATAGCTATGTGGACTTCTGTCCAAGGAAATCATTTCGTGAGTGACAGGGCAGGGCACGGAAAATGACTAGATTAATCTTATGCAAATATAAGCTAATCGAACAACGATCGATCGCTACCTATTCCCTTTGGTCTCGCTAGGTGGCTCCGGCCCTGCGGCTGCAGGCTCCAGGGCCGCGTGACTAGCGGGGCTATGTAGAAGGCGCCCCTTCCCGATTACGGAAGTGTCACGATCCGCGAGAGAATTCGCAGTAGCCGGACGGGCCGGTTTAGCGTGGATGCCATGTTTGAAACGCCGCCGGACGAACGCGCGCGGCGCTCCCGTGGCCGGTGGGTGTATTCCTCACTGGCCTTGACGTTCGGGCTGCTCGTCGTGGTGGTCGTCACTGTGTTCGCCGGGAGTGCCGCTCGCGGTGTCACAGCCGCACTGGGTGTGCTCGTAGTCGCCACCATTTTCGTGTGGCTCTCCCCTCTGCGCCCGGGGAGGCACGTGCCCCTCGCGGACACTGCCAATGGCAAGCCGGAGATCGTCGTGCTCTGGCGCCCGGGCTGTTCTTACTCCGCTCGTCTGCGCCGCGAGACCGACCGCCGGGTTCCCGGCATCGCCTGGGTCAACATCTGGCGCGACCCGGAAGCAGCGGCCGTGTGCCGTCGGCTCAACGGGGGAAACGAGGAAACCCCGACAGTCGTGGTCGTCGACCGCGATATCTCGCACCCCACCGTGATCCCAGCGACAGCCACCGAGATCGCCACGGCGAATCGCGAACTCGCCGACGATTCGAACACTCACCAGCGCAACGACTTCGCCGCCTAGTGCGGGAGCCAATGAAAAAGACCCGGACGCCTGAGCTTCCGGGTCTTTTTCTTGCGTGGCGCAGCGGGCGCGCGCCCGCCAAAATATGGGAGAACGAGGGGGCGACTAGAGCTTGTCCTCGTCGCGCGCCTGCTCCACCCACACGTCGCGACGCAGCGAGGCGCCCTCGTCGATGAGCTTCCCGCGCTTCTCGTGCGCCTTGATCACCCCGGAGGAATCGACGAGCGGGAGCTGGATCTCGTCTTCGGCCGCGATGCCGGCGAGGAGCTGCCGCGAACGGGCGAGCTCGGCGTCGAGCTCGGCGCCGAAGAGGAGCGCGAGGTTCGCGATCCAGATCATCAACAGGAACATGATGATGCCGGCGAGCGAACCGTACGTCTGGTTGTAATTGCTGAAGGTCTGGAGATAGATGCCAAAGGCGAGAATCGCGATGGCAAGGACCACGAGCGCCGTGACTCCGCCGAGCGAGAGGATGCGGAAGCGCGGGCGCCGGACGTTCGGCGTGAGCTGGTACATCACCGCGAGCACGATGACGAAGATGACGAGCAGCGCAGGGATCTTGATCCAGCCCCACACGCGCAGCGCCTCCTCGCCGAGGCCGATCTGGTCGAAGATCGTCGTGGCGACGCCCCCGGACACCGTCAGCATGAGGGCCGCGACGGCCACGAGAACGAGCATCAGCGCCGTCACGCCCAAGAGGAGTGGGCGGAGCACCCAGATCGGACGCCCCTCCTTGACCTCGAAGATTGAGTTGAGCACTCGGCTGAACGCGCCGACGTAACCGGAGGCCGACCACAGGGCGCCGAGGAGACCGACAACCAGGGCGAGGCCGGCGGAAGGAGTGTTGACCAACTGCTCGATCGGCTGCTTGATGAAGTCCATGGTCTCCTGCGGCACGGAGCCCTCGAGCATGGACATGATTGTGTTGACCGTCGACTCGCCCTCGCCGAAGACGCCCAGGAGTGAGACGAGCGCGATGAGTGCGGGGAACATCGAGAGCACTGCGTAGTACGTGAGTGCCGCGGCGAAGTCGGTGCACCCGTCCGCAGTGAACTTCATCGCCGCGCGCTTGTAGGCGAGGAGTGTCGCGCGACGGCGCAGCTCGCTGCTCACCTTCTTGCCGCGGGGGAGGGTCTCGCGGAGGTACTCGACCGACGGCCGGGCGAGCGAATCGTCGTCGAATGGGGCCTCAGGATTGGACACGGGGTCTCGCTCGCTTTCGTCAGGGCCTGCGGCCCGTAGGTGACGGGCGTCGACCACGGAATTTACGGTCCGCATATTAGCGTCTCAGATTTCAGCGGTATTTGGCTGTACTAAGGCGGTATGGCGGGCTGCGATTGTGTCTCTCGGCTGGTCCGGGCCCGCTCCTGTCCGGGCCGGCCGTGCGCCGGCCCGGGTTGGTCCTGCACTGGTACTAGGCAGAAGTTCGTTCCGGAACCGTGCAGGGACCTTGCCGGCGCCGTTCCGGCGCCGTCTCGGGGCTGGCCGGGTGCGCACTCCACGCGGTGCGGAGGGGTACCGAGGGGGCATCGAGGGGCAGGTCACCGGTGCGAAATATCACATGCTGGGACAGTATCTGCACCTTGCGGGATTTTCGTAAACTCCCGAGTTAGGACGATGTGTGGGGCACCGCATATTATTTCCTGGGTTGAGGGACGATGGCTCCCCCTCCCCGTTCGCGGCGCTGCCCCGCCCGAGCGGATTCGTCGAGAAGCAAAGGCGTGTGAGATGACTACACCTCCAAGCCGCAAAGGCCTTTATCGTCCGGACTACGAGCACGATGCCTGTGGCGTCGCGTTCGTCGTGGATATGCACGGACGGAAGTCCCGCGACATCGTCGACAAGGCCATCAAGGCGCTGATCAACCTGGAGCACCGCGGAGCCGTGGGCGCCGAGGCGAACACCGGCGACGGCACCGGCATCCTCGTGCAGGTCCCGGACCGCTTCCTCCGCGAGGTCGTGGATTTCGAGCTGCCGGAGGCCGGCAGCTATGCGACGGGCCTGTGCTTCCTCCCACAGTCGCGGATTCTCACGATGGACACGATGCGCATGGTCGAGCGCGTCGCCGCCGAGCAGGGCGTCACCGTGATCGGCTGGCGCGAGGTGCCGTTCGAGGACTCGAGCATCGGCGCGATCGCGCGCGATGCGCTCCCGACGATCATGCAGATCTTCGTCAAGGCCGCAGGCCCCGGCGGAGAGCTGCTCTCCGACGTCGAGCTCGAGCGCAAGTGCTGGGTCGTCCGCAAGCGCTGCGAGCACGAGCTCGGTTCGCAGGGCGCCGGCGCCGGCGAGGTCGGCTCCGAGACCGTGTACTTCCCGTCGCTGAGCCCCCGGACGATGGTCTACAAGGGCATGCTCACCGAGAAGCAGCTCCCGGAGTTCTACCCGGACCTCCGCGACGAGCGCTTCGAGTCCGCCCTCGGCATCGTGCACTCGCGCTTCTCCACCAACACCTTCCCGGCGTGGCCGCTCGCGCACCCGTTCCGCTACGTCGCGCACAACGGTGAGATCAACACCGCCCGCGGTAACGAGAACTGGATGCGCGCCCGCGAGGCACTCATGGAGTCGGACAAGATCGAGGACCTGGGCAAGGCCCTCCCGATCTGCACGCCCGGCGGCTCGGACACCGCCCGCTTCGACGAGGCGCTCGAGCTACTCACGCTCGCCGGCCGCTCGCTCCCGCACGCGGTGCTCATGATGATCCCGGAGGCCTGGGAGCACAACACCACGATGGACGCCGCCCGGCGCGCGTTCTACGAGTACCACGCCTCGATGATGGAGGCCTGGGACGGACCGGCGTCGGTCACGTTCACCGACGGCACCATCATCGGAGCGACCCTCGACCGCAACGGCCTGCGCCCGTCGCGCGTATGGATCACCGACGACGGCCTCGTGGTCATGGCCTCGGAGGTCGGCGTGCTCGACATCCCGGACCACAAGATCGTCAAGCGGACCCGCATGCGCCCGGGCCGCATGTTCGTCGTAGACACCTCGAAGGGCCGCATCCTCACCGACGACGAGATCAAGGACGAGCTCGCCGCGCAGCACCCGTACGAGGAGTGGCTGTCCAAGGGCCAGTACCGGCTCGAGGACCTGCCGCCGAGCCCCAACGTGCCGATGCCGCACAGCCGGGTCGTCCTACGCCAGCGCGTGTTCGGCTACTCGGGCGAGGATCTGCGCATGCTCATCCAGCCCATCGCGGAGAAGGGCGCCGAGGCGCTCGGCTCCATGGGCACCGACACCCCGATCGCCGTGCTGTCGGCGCGGCCGCGCTCGTTGTTCGACTACTTCGCGCAGCGCTTCGCGCAGGTCACCAACCCGCCGCTCGACGCGATCCGCGAGGAACTCGTCACGAGCATCGAGAGCCTCCTCGGCGCGGAGGACGACATCCTCAACGTCGGCCCCGAGTCATGCCGCAAGCTCGTGCTCGACAACCCGATCCTCGCGAACTCCGAGCTCGCCTCGATCATCCACGCCAACGACAGCGGCGCGTTCCCGCAGTACAAGACCGCCGTGGTCTCCGGCCTCTACAACGTGGCGCACGGCGGCCGCGGCATGCGCATCGCGCTCGACCGCATCCGCAAGGAGGTCTCGCGCCAGATCGAGGACGGCGCGACCATCGTCGTGCTGTCGGACCGGGAGTCGGACGAGCGCAACGCGCCGATCCCGTCTCTTCTCCTGACGTCGGCCGTCCACCAGCACCTGGTGCGCGAGAAGTCGCGGACCCGTGTCGGTCTGGTCATCGAGACCGGTGACGCCCGCGAGGTCCACCATTTCGCTGCCCTGTTCGGTTACGGCGCCAACGCGATCAACCCGTACATGGTCTTCGAGTCCATCGACGAGCTCGTCGCCGAGGGCGACATCACGTCGGTCGACACCGAGACCGGCTGCAAGAACTTCCGCAAGGGCGCCGCCAAGGGCGTCACGAAGATCATGTCGAAGATGGGCATCTCGACGCTCGCCTCCTACACCGGCGCGCAGCTCTTCGATATCACGGGCCTCGCGCAGTCGCTGTGCGACGAGTACTTCACCGGCTCCGTGAGCCCGCTCGACGGCATCGATCTCGACGAGATCGCCGAGGACGTCGCCCGCCGTCACCGTTTCGCGTTCCTGTCCCGCCCGGAGGAGGTGGCGCACCGCGAGCTCGAGATCGGCGGCGAGTACAAGTGGCGCCGCGAGGGCGAGTACCACCTGTTCAACCCGGACACGGTGTTCAAGCTCCAGCACTCCACGCGCA